>JAGGXF010000042.1 GCA_021163205.1 Candidatus Aenigmatarchaeota archaeon | reverse complement strand
CCCTCTGAGAGGTTTACTGGCACCACCGCGCATTTGTATTCGTCTGCGTTTGGCGCACCAGGGCAACAAATTGCGTCCTCTCCTGTTGGTATGGGACTTGTCGCCATAGCACCACAGCTCGCAGCAGGCGGGCAATCTTTTGCGCACGTTGAACAATCCTCACCAATATCTTGGTCACATGAACCATCGCCACAACACTTCCCGTGGCAATCAGGGTCGTAACCAGCTTCACCTTTCTTCGCATCTTTGACGCAACTGGGTGAGCAGAAGTTGTTGCACTCTCCGTCGCATTTGTAACATTCATCATCTAACAAACCATAAGGATTGCCTTCATCTTCGACACCGTCACAATCCAAATCGCAGATTCTCCAACCAGGGCTGTTCTCGTCTGTGTTGTTAGCGCAGTCCGGGTCGCAGATACCATCTATCACGCCATTTGAGTCTGGGTCGCATATATTATCATAAAAATCTTTCCTTCTTTTCACGCAGTCGGGATCGTAAGCATGGTTTGGGTCGTTGTCATTGTCATAACAGTCCAAGTCGCATATATCATCATAATCGCCTGCATCTATGGTTTTGTTCTTGTTGGCATCAACACAATCTATGTTACATTGCTCGCCTGTTATCTGTTCATCCTTGTAACAATTCTCATCACATATGCCCTCTTTGAAAGAACATGCGACATCACAATCATCATCATACGGGTCACAACCTTGTTTAATCACACTTATTATGATGTCCTTTTCAGGAAATCCTGTCTTCTTTATCTCGATGATGTCATCAAGTTTGATAGGCCTTGGACCAGCATTACCAAAAACGAGCAGACCACCTATGCCAAGTGCCTTTGGCTGCCCGGAGCTTACGACAAGTTTTCGTTTCATGCCAATGACATTCTCTATGCGACTAAAATCATCTTCTGTGAGAGAGAAAAGAATAGTAACATTTGCTGCGTTGCATTTATTGTTTTCGATGGACTGCAAGAGTGCCTGGAACTGTTCAAGTGTCACAGACTTCCCATTGAAGTCTTCACATATATTATAGGCTTCTCCACCGGCAAAAATGTAGCCAGAGAGTTTTCTGACCTGCTCCCGAAATTGTTCGACAATTGGATTCTCGACACCACCGAAAATCGACATAATCAAACCAATACCTATGAGTATGACAACGGCTGTTAAAATAATCTTGCCAATGTATTCCAGACTTAGTGCCACATTTACACCTTTTCGTTAGCAGCTGAAAATTATTTAACAATAATTTTGCGCTTGAATGCATCGTACTTGACTATAAACAAACCTTCACCCGTTATGTCAGATTCCCACTCCACAATGTTGTCTTTTGGATTTGTGATGTTACCACAGCTAACGCCATCGTAATAATAAGTTTCGTTTAGCAAGTCTAAAAAGTTATTGGGCAATAGACGACAATAATTTTTCTCCATCATTTTATCTGTCACATTTTTCTCTGTTATCACGCCGTCAACGCCGTCGAAGTAGAGCTCAAAACAGATGAATGTAAAACCAACTGTGCCCTGCTGCGATTTTCGCCAGCAACCAAAGACATAATCAGCCATGTCGTCGTAAAAATCTTTGGCTTCCACCCTTCCGACGGTTCTCCTCTCTGGTCGTGGCTCTATGCTGCACTGCGGTGGTAATGGCGGCTTGTCTGTTGCAAAAGATATTGCATTAACTGCCTGGTAGAGTTGGCAGTACACATTGGTATTCATCTGCGGAAGCGATTTCGAAAAAAACGATATGACCATAAGCACGGCAAAGAGCGCTATTATAATGAAAGCCATCGTGGTTAGTTCAAGTCCCTTATCCTCAGCCAAAAAAACACCCTAGCCAAAATTATCTTATAGCAACAGTATCATAGAGGCTGCTATAAGCTATGACAATTGCATTAGTATTAAGATCTCTCTCGAATCTTATGTTGTCCGGATTAATCATGCTGGATGAAAGCGCTGACCGTATGCCAGTTTCACTAATATCCATATACCCCACCAAAACATAGCAGTTCACATCCTCTTGCTTGTGCATATTCTCGGAGTAGCATGAAAGTATGTAGTTCGCAACCTCTTGGCTCGTGAATTTCTCGTGTCTGATTATCTCAGCCTCTGGTGGTGTCTCTTTCTCGCCGCCAATAAAATTACGCCAGTATCTTTCTATGTCTGCCCTAAAATTGATTATCATACCGATGACAACCAGGACAACGACGGTTAAGATTATCATCTTTATTATATACTCAAGACTCATCTGTCCTAGAGCAACGCCATTCGAACTACCCATCATCAATCACCTTATCAAATTTCATCAGGCCTTTATCCATATTTTATTATTCTTTATGTCGTACATTATTATTATTAGCGACTGCTTCCAAATCACATGGTAGCCGCTATTATCAAGGACAGACCAAGTAACAAGGTCCTCGTCGCCACATCCCCCGTGAACAACATAATCAGTATAGTTCGCCCTTGTGCCATCTGGATTGACAACAATAGAATTCTCCAAAATACTACAGGCGCCCTGCTCTTCAAGATATTTTGTTAGGTCAATCTCTGTGATTACATCATCTTGACTCTTTAATGGACTTTTTCTGAGAACCAGATCATAACACATGCTCATATTCCCGCACTCTGGCCCTTTCTGGTTCCAGCAAAGCAGACTGTAAGCAGCTATGTCCTTTATGAGTTCATCCCTGCTCAGTGGCTTGAGAATAACACGCTCGCCATGACACTCTATCGGCCTGCAAAGTTGCGGCGCGAGATTCGCGCCAAGCACGAAGAACACCTTATTGTTGAAAAAACAGAATGTGTCTGTAAGCATCTGATTAAATGGCCCGGCAAAAAAACTCAGGAAGATGCCAAGACCTGCAACAGCTATTAATATTATAGCAATGGTCGTCAGAGCCAGACCTTTCATAATGTTATATTTTCTTTGTCCCATATAAATAAATTAGCGGACACTGTCAAGACAAGGTCAATGTTTCTAGATTTGTGTTTGTTCAATCAATGTTAGAATCACCTTCGACTCTTTTCTGGTGCAATGTCTTACGACTATTCGCTTAGATTATTTCGAGCTCGTTTGGTTCCCTTCTATCTTTCATCTTAACAATCCACGTAGAACTCTGCTTCCGCAGTTTGCTTAGCAGAGCCGCTTGAAACCTCAAATGTTATTGTATGCCTGCCGCACCTCAAGATGTCCGTTCCCAGCATCGCACTCGCGCGCTCAGACCAGTCTATTGTTACCCAGTTCTTATCATCCACGGCATATCTTAGCGAGCAATCTCCACTACACGTGCTCTCTCCTAAGAGCACAACCAAAGGTATATAATCACCAAGATAGAAATGAGGCACGTTATCTATAACTCGCACGTCCAACCCGGATTCGCATGATTCTCTACAAACGCCATCAGAACACATCTTTAATGTTGTCTCACAGTCTATCTGATTGTCGCTACAAGTACCTGAACAACCATTGCCGGCTGTACAGGCAGAACCAGCCGGGCACGGAGGCTTTCCTATAATTATTCTGTCTTCAAATTCTTTTTTATCGAGACAACCGAGCTTATCTGACCTGTATTTAGCGCTCATCACTATCGAATCTTCATTATCCATCTGCACAAGCAAATCTGCCTGTTCGCCCCCGGCAAGCTTGTATGGCGAACTAATGATTTTGTAATGATGATTAAAAGATATCTCATCAATGGTCATACCCACGTCTCCTGTGTTTGCAATCTTTAGTACCATGGTTCCAGTGTCTTCATCATACTGCTTGGACAGAACATCGAGCTTTGGTGGCTTTTGTGCTCCCACGGCATTGAGATTTATGGAAAATGACATGTCTTTTACGGCATCGTTTTCAAAAATCAGGTCAACAAACGTTGGTTTGAATTTTGGTATTTTTTCTCTGTTTTTGAAATAGAAAGGTAGTTGACTAGACCTCAGAGGACTTACGTACATGGTGCAGTCAATCTTACAATTCACGTCTATAGCTCCTTGCCCCTCCTGGGTCGCCTTGAAATTATTTTGCTTCTCAGAAGACAACGAGCCATCTGCCGACAAATCACACTTTCTCGAGCAGAAAACCGCTGCGTTGGCTATACATTTATAAAAGTCTCTTTCGAGGCAAAGATAAAAAAATGTAAGATATGTCTTTGGTGTGAGTTTATGCTCATTTACGCGCCTCTTCAAATCATCTAAGTCATCAACCCACACAATAGGTGGGGAATCTGTTGGGCCGCCCTTCTGGAACCATTCACCAGCAAAAGTGTTTTCACCAAGACTTATATCGTCATTGAAGCAGACATCATCTCCGGTCTTAAGAACATAATTTTTTGCGATAACCACCGGATTATAATAGATATTAAGAGCAATTGCTGCTTTTGATCGAGTCACTCTCGACGATCCTGTGGAACCAGTTATCCCGAGTGCTGCCAGAGCTGCTGGATCTGGTTGGGGTTCATCATGGCATAAGGTTTCAAACGAACCAACGCATTTGGCATCAACGCATCTCATGTTCTTTGCGGTGCAATCCTGTATAAGTCGTAGTCGGGGCCTTGGGTACTTATAAAACCTACCAGAAGGGCTCCTTCTCTCCATAACACACTTATAGACTTTATTGTTGTAACACCCCGTCTGGTCAGGCCCTATGTGTTGATAGATACAACCAAACCCAGAGTCCATAACAACAGCGCTATTGAAGATAGCAACAGCCATCAACAAAGAAAATATAATCAGAGGGACTTTTGAAAAAGTATGCACGTGTGAAAACTCCCTTTCTAACCTTTCCCACCGCCTCTTGTTATAGAAATAGTGAATACCGACTCCAATTATTATGAGAATTGCCACGAGAGATATGCCCGCAATCCACCCAGGAAAGCCGAAAGCGCCAAGCGTGACAGAATTGTAAGCTACCAGTCTGTTTTTTATCTCTATTGCCTTTATTGTATATGATTTACCACCTGCTCCCGCTGCCTGACCTGTAATGGATTCTTCTGTGACTGGCAACTTTAAAACACCACTCAAAGCTCCTGTCATCTCACGGGGTTCAGTCATCTCGACAATTTTTCCTTTTTCGTCGAGCAGGTAAATAATAACGTTGCCTGTCAGTGGATTGTTATAATCATCTTCATAATGGACAGTATATCTCACCTTTTCGCCTTCCCTGTAATTGCTCTTATCAAGCTCTATGAAAAAGTTTTTGTTTATGTTTGCAAAAGCCGAATAGTCGTAAACAACCTCCTTTGTGTCCATAACATTGCCTTGGTCATCCATAAGCGTCGCTCTGAGTTTTACATAATAATATTCGTTGTCTGGCGTAAAGTTAACAATAGCACCTGTCGGCGACGATGTTATTAACATGTCATCAGAGGTTTCATCAAAGATTACATTATCGTCCTTGTCAAAAACCTCTATCTTTATCTTGCCGTTGAAAGATGAAGTATAATCAGCGCCATTAGAAAAACAGAAGAAGAGCGTGTTCGTTTCCTTGGTTAGCGGGAAATTTGTCAATCCCAGATACTGAAAACGTCCCTTGACACCAGATACTGGCAAGCGCAGCTTCATTATTGTTTTGTCTTCACCGCTAACAGCCTCGAGTCTAATAAGATAACTATCAGATTTCAGTTTTGGAAGGTTGTAAACTATCTTTTCCTTTTCATTTGAGCCAAGATGATAAGTCTCTTTTTTTGTGTAAGCGCTCAAGAGATTTTTTTCAGTCGCATCATCCCACCTGTATGTCTTTATATAAACAACTATGTCTCTCTCAGGTCCCTCATTCACAAGATTTGTTGTTATGTTTATTGTAGTTGGTTCTGTAGATTCTGCTGGCTGACCAAATCCATATTGTTTGTCGTTTATGAAGGTCTCGCCCTTGTCAAAATAAATCATAGAACCGCTGCTGCTAGCAACACTGAATCTTGTCTGTGCCCCAGGAACACCGGGCGGACCATAAGGAAGAAAGCTTATTCCAGCAAGATTAAATGTTTCGTCAACTATGAAATATGTCTTAACGACATATTCTCCTGGCTTTGCGTCTTTTGGCAGAGTCCATTTGTGCTCTTCTGGCAGCATATCATTCTCAAACAGGTTTATATTCTTGGCAGCGTAGAACTCGCCTATCATCTGTTCCCCTTGTGTTGGATGATTATAGAATATTTGGATGCGAACCTTTCCTTCAACGATCGGCGCTTTCATTTTGGAGATAAGATCATACGATATGATAACATCATCACCAGCTGAGTAAGAAGCTTTGTCGACATGAAGATTATCGAAAAGTATGCCGTTCTGGAACTCGTAATAATCAAAGCAGTATGCTGGTTGAAAGTCAGATGAAAAAACGACAGCCGACAGAATAGTAACAACTAATAATATTCTCACACCCGAGCTACTCATTCACATTACCTCCCACGGTTAATAATTTGGCTGAAATATTATAAATTTGTTTTGTCTGCCGGATTCTCAGGTCATAGTAGTTACTCTACTTCAGCAACACGTATTTTTCCATGATTGCCGTCGTAGGTTATTACAACAGTTGCGTTCTCATGAAGAACAAACCAGTCGACCTTGTCCTGGTCTTCAAAAAACGGAGACGAACAATCACATTCGTGCCAATCGCAGATATTATTCGGCAATTTTTCGCAGTTGAGAAAACCCGTAAATTCCTGTTCTGTTATCACGTGATCTGATCTTATGGTAATCTGGTAACATATGTCAGATTCCCTGTCCAACCCAGCCCTGTGCTTTTCCCAGCATGACATCGCCTTACCAGCAAGATTTTCTGCCACATTATCGGTAAGCACGATGTTCTCAGGATTCTCCAAGATTTTGTAATAGTTAAGTAGCGTTGCAAATAGTATTCCTATAACCACTATGCCAAGAACTATGATATAAAACTCACTGAGCGATTCAATGATGCCCCGCATAACTAAATCTTAGCATGATAAAATAAATAGATAATTGTTCGCCATGCTTGTTCTCCAAGAACGCTCTGAACACAGGCTAGCTACAGAAAATCTTCCAGCCACTGTCGGTTTGCTGCGCCTCGAAAACCCAGGTGTACCAATTATCAGGAGATTCATCTCCGCCAAGGTCACAGCTGCCTTTCTTTATCAGTCGGGTGATTTTATCGGATGCGTAATCTATAGCAGCTTCCTCTGAAGCATCTTTTTTCTCTAGATAACTGGCCTTAAATTTTTGACACAATAGCTCTTTGCAGCGACCGGCATTAAGTGTCTGACCATTAGCAAGCTGACAATCGTGCACTAGAAAACAATAAAAACTGTCTTCACAATATGACCTGATACCCTCACGCCTTTCCGCTATCTCACTCTCTCCAACCAGACTAAACTGTTCTGAGCAATAACTAATTCCAGCGGCCAAATCTCCACTAGAATATGCTTCACACCATTGCTCGCAGGTTGAAGATATTTGTTCAAGTTTCATTTTCTTAGGGTCTGGGATATCTGGTGGCTTCACATTGTTAAGGAACATATTTATTACAACAGCGGCAACAACCAGTAAAATAATCATACCTACAATCATTTCAAGGGATTTCTGTCCTTTTGACATTTAATGAACCTTCTATATGAATTTATTCACAAGAAATTCTCAACCCCTTGTCAGTTGACTCCGGCCTGAACACCCACAGATACCAATTATCAACACCTTCGCCAAGGTCACAGCTGCCTTTCTTTATCAGTTGGGTGATTTTATCGGATGCGTAATCTCTCGCGGCAACTTCATTTGAATCGCCAGCCAAATAATCAGACTTGAATTTTTGACATAATATCTGCTTACAACGCTTGGCTGTAAGCTTTTGCCCATTGGCAAGTTTGCAGTCATGCACCAAAAAACAATATATGCTATCTTCGCAGTATGGTTTGATACCTTCACGCCTTTCCGCAACTTCTCCTTCCCCTACCAAACTAAATTGATGCGAACAGTAATCAATCTTGGAGCCAAGATCTCCGGAAGAAGCACCACCACACCACTGGTTGCAGTTAGAAATTATTTTATTTAATTCTTGCTGCTTTGGGTCTAGACCCGTTGGTGCATTTCCCATAGTCTTCATAAACATATTTATTATGACACCGGCAACAACCAGTAAAATAATCATACCTACAATCATTTCAAGGGATTTCTGTCCTTTTGACATCTTATCACCAAATAAAATAGTATAGAACCTGTATAAATAATTTTTGTTCATCCGGGCTTTTTATTCATTCAAGCCCGTTAGCCGATTGCAGCAACCTGTCTTATCACAGGTGCAAATAATATTGTTATTATCATGCTCACAAGTGCAAACATTACCACAGCCTTAAGCAAAGATCTGCTTATCAGCATGTCCCGGTTTATCTTATCAAATCCGTGGTTTATTCCATTGAGAAGCATACATAACAAAATGGTTATTTCTATGAGATAAACACCAACAAAAAGCTGTATAAGTGTCGGCGGCATTGCCTCTTCAAGTTTTATCATACCAAGTGAGTCAGAGAGAGAGCTCGTCGCAGAACCAATCATTGTCGTGTTAATATTAAACATTTGTTCTATCCGTTCCAACAAAAGTGAAAGCTGCTGGAGCATCTGAACAAGCAGAGAAGAGGCAGACGCAACTATGCCTGTTATGAACGGCGCTATGAATGCTATCTGCATTTTTATGGAAGATGTTGTCTCATCCATCATCTCTTTTATCGCTTGCTCGACCTCGCCCAATCTTGATAAAAATCTCGAGATGCTCTTACTGGTCTTCGACAAAATTATAGGACCCTTGCGTGCAGAATCAACAAGTATGTGTCCAACATCTTTTATTAACGTTGAAGGATACATCCAGACAACGCCATAGGTCTTATCAAAGAATGACTTATCGAATGTCAGATGTAGTAGCAACATATTGTCTCTTATCTTTCGCAGAAATGCAAGTATTTCCGACTGCTTTGTCTCGGAGCGCTCATATTCCTGTATCAGGTATATTATAGACTTCTCTATCGGTGTGTTTGCCTCGAGTATGTCGCCAAGCTGATAAAGCATTAGCTGGAATTGCCCTTCTATCTTTTCGACATCTTTTCTTATCTTTTCCTTGCGCACGGATTGCGTGCGGAAATATATAATTATTGCCAATGCTATGCCAAATATAACAGAAAGCGTTAACAACGAATTTGGTATTAGATTTTCAATCGCATATTGCTCTTGTAAAACCTTTTTCCACTGGAACTTGAAATCAGTAGGATAATGGCTTTTAAGATAAAGGTAATATTGCATTAGCGGAATGAAGTGAAAAATCAAGCCAGGCATCGCTACTATCAAAAATATAAAAAAGCAGAGCGGAACCAAAGGTATGAGATGTGTTTTTCCGCCAATCTTGAGTGGAAACATGTTATTCGGTATTTTGTCATGAACATCTGGATGTGTAAAAGCACCGGGTCTTTTTGCAATAACTCTTCTTATATACCATCCCAGAAGCAATGGCATCACAACAACATATCCAAGCATAATGTATGTAACATTGATTTGGCCTGACATAAATATGCTGATCAACGGAAACAATATCAGGCCGAATATAGGAAGCGTTATGCCCATGGTGTGGATCATTAAAATAGGGTTTCTCAAATCCGATGTATAATTTCTCATGTTCTTGTAGGTTGCATCCAAGACAAAGTTGAGCGTTTTCTCCAACAGAGCCTCGCGTTGTTTGTCTCCTGCAACAAATCGCATTCCTCTTAACATCTCGAGGGCTTTGACAAAACTCTCGTCAAAAAGTATCCACCGCCGAGAATAACTATGAAGTGCATCCTCCAGTGTTGTATATCTGCCCATCTCTATATCCCAAAGTACCTTTTTAAGGTCCATACCTATGGGCCCATGGCACTTGGTGGCTGTGAATTTTATGGCTCCAAGCATATCCGGTGTTAACCTCAAAAATATCAAAATATAAAGCAAGACTTTCATGCTTTCGTCGCTTGCACGTATTTTTGTTGTCAGAGCCTTGAAATTTGGGTAAGTAAGAAGATAATACGCCCAGAACAACACCAATAGGGGAAGCACAAACTTTTCAGCAGATGAAATAATTATTATAAAAGGTAAGGTCAGAATAAAAAAACTGAGCGTTGTGACGAAAACAGCAGAAGATACTTCTATAGGAGTAACCCGCAGCCCTGAGATAAGTATGTCCTTTTCAAGACTCTTGAAAAGATTTTTTCCCGGATCTATCCTTATATAGCGATAACAAAACTTACACAAGCGCTCGAACCAATTGAGTTGGGTCTTTGTTTCTCGTTCCTCTTTCATAAACCTTTTGTAGTCTCTTGACTTGAACTGCTTGGCTTCGTCCATAATTCTTCTTATCTCTCTTTTGATGTCTTCCTCTTTTCTCACCATAAAAACCTAAAAATACTTTGTTGTCGGGTATTAATATTTTTTAAGTCAGAGATGAAAATATAACTATGGTGATAGAATGGATAGAATATTGATAGCATCCTTCATTATTGGTATAATAGCAATCAGTGGTTGTGTTCAGCAACAAACAGGACAAACAAAAGCCGAGGATACCGTAAAAGAGCAGGCAACAGAACTTTGCATTGCAGCATGCCAAAGTGCAAAAGAAAGTGGCGTGTCGCTTGACAATGGCCCGTGTCTGTCAGAAGAAATCGTGGAAGACTGGGTCTGCGACATAGCACATAACCCAAGACAGCCAATAGATAATGAACCGCAGAACCAATGTTCATCATACAGAACAGGAAAAACACACCACTTCGTAGAGCTAGACACAGATTGCGAGCTCATAAGAGCCATTTAAAGAATTCGATATTAGCATAGACGATGGTTGAATGAAAAAAATCTTTTTTATTATTACAATAATCTCGCTGCTCATAATAGGAGCGTTTGTTGGCAGCCAAACTCATCAGAATGTTGTAATCCATGATCTCAGTAACAGAAACTATTTTTCCCGTACCATCGAATCCATAGAAAAAGCTGAAAATTCCATACATATCGTAATGTTTGAAATGCGATATTATCCAAACAACACGAATAGCAGCGAGAACGCCTTAATTAAAGAACTAATACGCGCCCGGGAGAGGAATGTAAGCGTTAAAGTTGTCTTGGAAGGCGGGGAAGACTATCTTGGCAGTGATTTTATTACAAAACAAAAGCTGGCGTGTTCAATATTGAGAAATGCAAGCATCGCTGTCCGATTCGACCCGAAAGGGGTAACTACGCATGCTAAACTTCTCATTATCGACAATAAGATTGTTATAATCGGTTCGACAAACTGGGTTGACTACGCACTAGAAAAAAACAATGAGGCAAATATCATGATTGTTTCTAAAAGCGTTGCCCAAACGTTCGAGAACTATTTTCAGAAATTGTGGTTCTCATCCGAGGATGCTGTCTGCATTACTCAGAACAAGCCTGATGAGAAATGCCTGGGCATCGGCAACATTCTCCAAAACAAAGACTATTGCAACGGCCGCCTGGTTTCAGCACAGGGTATAGTCCGCGAACTGAACACAAGGGCATCGAAAAGCGGAAACATTTACACAACATTTGATTTGATTGCTGATAAAGATTCGATAAAGATATTTATGTGGGGCGAGCCAGATTTCGAGAATGAAGATAATGTAACCGTGGTTGGCACCTATCATAAGGAGAAAAAAGTTGGCAAATATTCTTTCTTCGACGAAATAGAAGCTGAGAAAATAAAAGCGACAAATGTCGACCCGGATAGCTTAAATTAGTTTTCATGATTATTAAGTTATTGAGAATGGATAATTAGAGGTGTATTTTGTGGAATCCAAGATACCTGGCTTTTACAAGCTTAGCCCAGAAGAAAGGCTAAAAATAGTCAAAAAATTCGCAAACCTCACAAGCGATGAAGTTGAAAACCTCAGAAAAACAGGCTCATTGAGCATAAAAAAAGCAGACATGATGATCGAAAATGTTGTCGGGACAATGGAGTTACCGCTTGGCATAGCAACAAATTTTCTGATAAATGGTAAAGAATATCTCATACCAATGTGTATTGAGGAGTCGTCTGTTGTGGCAGCCGCATCAAATGGCGCAAAAATTGCGCGCATCAGGGGCGGCTTCAGAGCATCGAGCACAGAACCTATCATGATCGGGCAGATTCAAGTAACGGATTTGAAGAATCCGGAAAAAGCCAAAAAAGCAATACTAGAAAATAAGGAGAAGATAATCTCAGAAGCAAACGACCGCAAGTCAACAATCATCAAGCTTGGTGGCGGAGTAAAGGATGTCGAAGCGCGTGTCGTGGAGTTCGCGGGAGAGAAGATGCTCATAGTTCATCTGTTAATTGATTGTAAGGACGCAATGGGCGCAAATTTCGTGAATACCGTAGTAGAGGATACTGCTCCGTTAGTAGAAGAGCTCACCCGGGGTCGTGTCGTGCTGCGAATACTCTCAAACCTCGCAACACACAGACTTGCACGGGCAGAAGCGGTCTTCGACAAGAAGGCACTGGGCGGAGAAGATGTTGTGGATGCAATTCTAGAAGCATACCAATTTGCCTGTGCTGACATCTACCGTGCAACAACACACAACAAAGGTATAATGAATGGAATAGAGGCTGTATTGCTCGCAACCTGCAACGATACAAGAGCTGTTGAAGCTGGTGTACATGCCTACGCGTCCATAAACGGTTATCATCCTCTAACAACATGGGAAAAGAATGACGACGGAGACCTTATTGGTAAAATAGAACTACCTCTAGCTGTTGGCATTGTTGGCGGCGCTACTTCTGTTCACCCTGTAGCAAAGACCTCAAGAAAAATACTTGGCATAAAAAGTGCGAGGGAACTGGCTGAGGTTCTTGCAGCGGTCGGTCTAGCACAGAACCTTGCAGCACTGCGAGCACTGGCAACAGAAGGAATCCAAAAAGGTCATATGAAGTTGCATGCAAGAAACCTTGCAACGATGGCCGGTGCAACCGATGATATAATAGACGAAGTTGTTGAAAAGCTTATGAAAGATGGAAAACCGAGTTTCAGCAAAGCAAAAGAAATTGTAGAAAATCTAAAAGAATGATAAAAACCACGCGGCGAGAACATTGAAGGGCGCTTATCTTCTTATTATCAAGAGTTCGAAAAAACAGAGAATAAAGATCGGTTCACTCGGCACTCTGTTGTTCGACAAAGGATTTTATATTTATGTTGGCTCTGCCATGAACTCTCTGGAAGCGCGCATTGCAAGACACGCGCGAAAAAACAAAAAACTCTTTTGGCACATTGATTACTTGTTATCGCATGCAAAAATAGTCAGAATTTTCATAAAGCCGTCAAACAAAAAGCAAGAATGCAACATAGCAAAAATCATAGCAAAAAACTTTTCATCCATACCTCGGTTCGGCTGCTCTGATTGTAAATGTAATAGCCACCTGTTTTTTTCAAAGACCAACCCAAGCAGAAAAATAAAGAAGATGATTCCGGGCTTGAAAACTTTTG
>JAGGXF010000030.1 GCA_021163205.1 Candidatus Aenigmatarchaeota archaeon | reverse complement strand
TATCCAAATCTATGTTTATTAGTGAGGCTCCTTCCAGGTCATTATTATTAGAGGTTTCTTGTATTTTCATATCTGAAAATATAAAACTAACTTTTTTTTCTTTCCTGCTAAGAACTGGTTTGGTACCTAACATATCTTTTTTTGCCCTATATTTCAAGAATTCTTTACCCATAGCCCGAATATGTTCGCATGTTTTTCTGTCTGGCTTATACATATCTCCTGTTGTTCTGAATACTCTTGAGTTACAAAAGCCTCCACAATTCCACTTCATAAAACAGTTCTGGCAATCCGGCATGTTTTGAACTCTCCGCTGACGCAAATAATTAAGCTTATTATCATTTATAATAATCTTGCCGGTTTTTTTATCATATTTACCATATATAAAAACATCTGGACCAGTAACCCCAGAAACGGCTTCGTAACATGAAGATATGTAACCGTCTGTGGTGAGAGAAAAATTATTGCCAGAAGCTCCGCAGAATGTAGACACGAATCTTGTAAATGTGATGGGAGTTGCCGATAAGTGAATTCCATAATCTTCTGCAAGTTCCATTGCCCTAAAAAAATTTTTCATATAAACAAAAAAATCCGGCTGTTTCGTATAAATATTAACACTCCCCAAACACCTTCCACATTCTGTTAATATCTCAAGTTGTGCACGCGTGATGCCTAAACTATGAAAATATTCCACTATTTCTGTTTGTTTATCAACTGAAAAATCCGTTATCGTCGCCCTCGTAGACACCCCATGCCTTTCTTCTGCCAGTCTTTTTATAGTCTTTTCAACAAAGGGACTGCTTGGCTTGTTGCCAACCATAGGTCTTTGCTTGTCTTGTATATAGGGTGGGCCATCTATAGACACGGTTATTCCTTTGATGTTATTAAGAACCCAATCGAGAGTTTTTTCATCCATAACACCATTTGTCTGTATGTTATATTGAACCTTATCAAATTGTGATTTGAGAAACTCGTCTATTTGTTTTATCCTATCAATAGCAAGTGTTGGCTCTCCTCCGCCATGAAGAGATATAGTGATGTTTTTTTTAGTTTTATCCGTAAATTGGTTGACAGCAGCTTTTACAAAATCCAAATCTATAAAAGAGGGCTTTTCTCCTCCTCTGGCGTAGCAGTATCTGCATCTGAGATTACAACTGCCCGTAAGAAATATAGTTATATGAGAAAGTTTTTTTGGCCTTTGGCTTTGTGGTATGACATTCATACCTCTGTTTATAAAAAAACCCGCATCAAGCATCTCCTTTCTTATGTTGCTAGTCTTCAATTCAACATATGCTTCCTCATCTAGAAGATAAATCCGGCCGAAAACAGGAGAAAAAATAAGATGCTTGTCTTCTATCATAGAAATTTCACTCAGAAAGGGCGTTTTTACCAAAGGTCTTCTTGGGTCTACCCTGATATTTCTTTTATATAAAACACTGCTTAGAATCTTCATGAAATAGTCTTGAGATTGAAATTATAAATAGATTATTAGAATTTCAAAAAAATCGATAAAATTAAATGATGCCACATTCATATCTCCGAGGACTAAAGCCTGCTTTTTTCAATATATTTTTTTCGCGCTTTCCTGAAGAAAACTTTATATATAATTCCGACAAAGTCTGTTTATGGCCATAAAAAAGAGAAAAACTGCAGAGAGAGGTAAGCATTTAAAAAAGGTCAACAAAAAAAGCTCTCAGAAAAAAAGAGAAAAAAAGCGAATATTATATCTTTATTTGACAGCGATGGTAATTTTCTTAATAGTGTTTACTTTTTCTAGATATGATGTGAATGCAGTCAAAAGCTTTGACGAGGCTAAAGATGTTTTCATAAGTTCTCAGAACATGAAGCATAACTTTGAAAAATATGCTTGTACCGTGCCGATAGAAGAGTCTGTTATGAAGATTTTTTACATAGATAGTGAAAATATAGAACAATTCTTATGTAAAGACTGGCCAATAATTAATACAATTCCCGATGCTCATAAGATATTAAAAGACTGTACGCTAGAGAATGCTAAAAAAATCGATCACTCTGCAAGACAAAAAATGACAGAACCCTTCAAGCTGGAAAGTCCGATACCAGAGAACGTGAAAAGATACTATGCTATAATAGCGATATGCGAAAAAGACCAGCTTAGCGTTATGACAGCAATCGTAGACGCTAAGACAGGTAAGCTTTACTGGTAAAGAATAAAAATGTGAAAGAAGTCGAAGTAGGCGCATCTATGGTCGAAAGTTTTATTTTTACTTGTTCTTATTTATGGACTAATTTTGAGCAATTTGCAAGAAGAAGTTAAACTTAAAGCACTAAACAGAGCCAACAAGTTCAAAGTTTGGTGTTGAATGGTCAACATAACTTAACAGTTCACCTTCAGAATAATTTCCGTCAGGATAGAAGAAAAGTTCTATTAACTTAAAACTCTTTTGGTTTGGCACATAACCAGTTATAATATTACCATGCGATTCATTTCTCAGGAATCTTGGGGAACATTCTTTGTAACTTCCGGCATGACCATCAACTTCATTCAAATCACTTTTGGAACATACAAAATATCGTTCTGGTGTGTTCAATCTTTGAAAAGCCACACCAACCACTAGGAATTGTCCTGGTCTAAACTTTTTTTTATCATCACAACGGTAAAGCTTTTCAGATTCTTCACAACAAATTATATATGCTTTTTTATTCTCATCCCAAGAATCTTTCCAGGCCTCTTTACAAGCATTCCTAAATAGCATTTCTTTTTCTTCTTTTGTTAATTGTGGTCCAGCTTCTGCCAGTACTTTACCATATGTTTTAGTTTGATTAGGACTTATGAAATAATATCCTAAGGTCAGAATCAGCAGAGCGCAGACCAAAATAGCTAAGGCCCTGAAATAGTTTGGTCTATGACAATTTGTTCTTATTATTTTATCATAGTCTACTGTTTCTCGCATAAAGTATAATTGTAATTTTTGGTATAAAAAGATTTCTTATGCTCAGTGAGCAGTTGTAAAAACGCGCGCGGATGAGCTCACTAGTATATGTCGTATATAGAAACAGTAGTCTAAAAAACCATGCATGGTGGTGCCGATGTGGTGGATGTAGTAGCTGTTGTTGAGGTTGTTGATGTGGTGGAGGTTGTGGATGTGGTGGAGGTTGTGAGCGAGGTTGTGCTTACATAATAGCATGATGTGGTTGCTGTTGTTGAAGTTGTGGATGTGGTGGAGGTTGTGCTGGTTGTTGAGGTTGTGGCCGGTGGACTCGCGTCAGCATTACATACACATCCCTGCGTATCACAAACGCCGTGACATGCGCAAAACTCTCCGCAACCTTCAGCAAGGCACGAATGGCTTGAGCAATTATCAGCATAGCACACGCAATACCCCCAACAATCATCTTGACACGGACAGTCATCCGGGCATGGCGGAATCACCTCTTCAGGAGCTGTTGTGCTGACGGTTGTGGATGTGGTTGAAGTTGTACTGGTTGTTGAAGTTGTGGATGTGGTGGAGGTTGTGGATGTGGTGTCGCTTGGACAATAAGAGGGGCAAGAAGTTGTTGAGGTTGTAGAAGTTGTCTGGCCTGCTCCTGGGTCACTATGCTGATGCGACGTTATGACCTGGCCAGGTGTCGGATTCGTAAGCGTCTGTGCATCTGTGTGTGATATGTTCTGCGTGTGCGCAGCAGTGGCTGTGCCAGAAACAAAAGCCATGCCAACAAGCGCGCCCATGGTCAGCAATGCCTGCTTAGAGATTTTGGCGTCTTCTTCTGACAAAAATGAGCATATGCTTTTCCTGATTTTTGGGAACATTTATTATGACACCGCTACATTATAAAACTACAAAAATTCAGCCAACATTGTCAAATATAAATTAGCATCGCCACTATTTAAAATTTATCATTGCGCGAATATGAAATTATGTTCAAAGTCAATTAGTGCTGTAACTTATAAAAGCTAATGTAAAACAAGTAAGGAGAATGCTCGACTTTCGGCCGCGCACATGCTCATATTTTTTAGTATTGTCTGACAGCGCCGCCTTTGGT
>JAGGXF010000040.1 GCA_021163205.1 Candidatus Aenigmatarchaeota archaeon | reverse complement strand
GCGCATGTCTTGACAACAACGCTTGTCAAAACCTCTCTCTTAATAGACGGTATCTTTCGATTCGTTGCCGTGAGCTTGACCTCATAAGTACCTGGCGCGGCTTTGCCAGCAAAATCGAGATTAATATTATGCTTCTGGCCACGCTCCAACATTAACGAATCAATATCTGCAGAAGCGCCAGATGTGGTAATGTCAAAGATGTCTTTAAACTTGCCTGTATTCTTTATAGTCACGTCAAACTTCGCAGGCTCATTAATACAAACATCCAGAGAATCTGGTGCGCGTAGTTCAAAGGTGTGGCAATTCTTCACAACAAGCGTAATCTTTTTTTCATAAACGGTGCCACCGGCAGTGGCCTTTATAGTAAACGAATAATTTCCCGGCGATGCGTAACACTTGGGTGTGATGAAAGCATAGAACTTTGCGCTCTTTCCGGCATCAAGTTTAAGACTTGATGGAGCTAGTGATACCCACGAGACCTTATCACCAACGACAGAAAGCTGAAATGTTTTCGCCACGTTGCCGTCGTTCTTAAGAATCATTTTATAAACGGTACTATCGCATTGGCATAGCGCTTCAGAAGGTTGTTGACTAATGGTTATACCAGCCAAAGCAAGTGGCGAAAGAATGAATAAAAATAATATAACTAATAACATTTTCTTCATTTACATCACACCCCACATTAATATCTTGCAAGAAACGGATTAAAAATTACGCTGCATTACGCATGTAATTGATTAGGACTTACCTCTTAAGTTATTTACGGCAGCCTTTATTTTCTTGGCATAACCAAAGTTTTCCGGGTCTTTCTTACGATTATTGTTATATTTATATTCTTTTTTTTGCCCAGTTTTTCTCTTATCATATGCTCTAAAAATTCCACCGTGCTCTCTAATCTCCGATGAAACACCATAGTTATTAAGCAACTCAGATAATACGCTGTTAACCCGCGAAATGTCTTTTTTTCCAATTTCAAAAATAACATATTTTTCTCCTTCTTCGTCTTTTTGTATTCTTATGGAACCTATTCCAATAGGGTAACGCAGTTTAGGATTAAGTCCTAGCTTAAGAGAAGATAAATAATTGAATATGTCTTCCGGTGTTTTAAAGTGATCTTTCTCTCCCAATGTTGGATAAACTTTAACATAAAGCTGTTTTATTTCCATAAAATCACACCCATTAGTTTTGATATTCGATCTCTGCGTAGAACTCATAGAATGTCGGCACCCAGAGTTGCCAACCAGAGCTGACCGGAACAAACTCTATTGTGTTCATGTCCTTGAGCCCCGAGAGTTCTATCTCATATTTGCCCTTGTAATAAACATCAGATGATATGACCTTGCCGTTCAAAATTATATTCAACGGCTTGATGGAATTCGTCTTTTTCATGTCGATTTTTAATACCATCTTGCCCCTGCCTTCGAATCCAAAGCGCTCATAATGTTTGCCGAACACGAGCCCGCTGAATACGTTAATTCTTCCAAGGTCTATTGATTCCATGTCACCAGCATTCGTTGAGTAGACTGTGTATTTTTCTCCTTCAACGCAATGACCATTTGACCAATAATATTCCACGCATGTTCTCTTTTTCTGCTGGTCTCCGCACTCTACCCAGTCACCACAAATATCCTTGCAACTCGTTGTGATACATTGACCATTCAAACAGCCTGCTGGGCAGGCTTGCTTTAGCTTCTCCACATCTTTGTAAAGGCATCCTTGTTGGGAGGAACAATAATAATCTCTATAAACCTGGTAAACATTGCCACCTGAACAATAACTATCGCCAACAAACCCATCCTTCTTATCGCACGCAGCAGCAGAGCAAACAGGAACACAAAAACCATCGCTGCATCCGCCTGCGCAGTTCTCAATCTTAACCTCTTTTTCTGTGTACAAACAAACGTTTCTTGATTTAGAGTAATAATAATCTCTATATTTTCTGTAAACATTTCCGTTCTTACAGTATCTTGCGCCGACATAACCGTCTTTGTTGTCGCAGTTCACTCTACAATCGCATCCAGAATCGCAACAATCATAACTACAGCTGTGGCAACAACAACCAATATAAAATGTTCTCGAATACACAACAGGGTCATCATCGCAAGCTTCATAGACGACCTTTATCTTGTGCTTGCCGCAGTCTTTCGCTTTTATGTCACAATCCACAGTCTTTGTTCTGCCAGAGCGCACATACACGCGAGAATTATCACAACTCATTCTTTTACAATCATAAATTCGTCCGTTTGAGCTGACCTTGCATAGATAAGCCCGCAGAGAAACATGCTCAGAGTCGCAGCCATTGTTATCTATGCTTATAGTTGTTTCCACCTTTTCGCCTTTACATACGCAAGAAGGTGTTGAAACATCTACATCTATGTCGCAATAATCGCATTCATCTTCTTCAGCATCCAAACAATATCCATTATAACATCCATAGTCGCAATATTCATAATTCTTCCATATCGTAGAGCAATCAGAGCGCTGATATTTGCGCTGTCGCCAGTCGCCATCGCAACGATAGTCTAACAAATAACCGGCATCACATTCAGGTTCGCAGTCGCTTGGGCAGGAAGAATATGTTTCATCACAGTTGCAGACCCCATCGCCACAATGGTCGCAATGAGAACAATATGCGCCATGGTCGTGACACTGCCATTCGCCGTCTTCGCATACCATATATTGCCTGAGAGCATAATCACATCTGCTGTCGCCCTCTTCTCCATAAGGATTTTCACAATACTTCTCTTCTGGCTCGATATAAACGGTATCATAAACCCATGGCTGATAACCTTGACATGATACAGAATCACACCAACCGACGGCTTTTGCGCGGACCGTCTTTTGGCCATAAGAACAACCCGAAGTATCCCATATTTCCTTGACCGTCAAAGAATGGCAAGGAGAAATATCATAGTAATAATAATGCTGGCTGCCGCCAACAACATGACCGCAAGGAACATCAAACTCGACGCGCTCTCTTATGAGCGTCTGCTCACCCCGGTTCTTTATGACAACGTTCAATTCTACATCTTCGCCGGCGTTTACGTGATTGGGCACGGCGTTCAAATCAGTGGCTTGAATCCAGCATGAAAGTGCAAAACTAATACCAACGAATAGAGATAGCAATACCAATGCGAACGAAATTCTCTTTGCAACATTCATTCAACCACACCCGACAAATACATTAACAGCGCAAAACGATATATTCTTATGTGGCCTTACAATCGTAATGCATTAGTAATTACTACATAATAGTAACTATTAATATATAAAGTTAACGGTTGAGTGTGTTATGGGGTTAAAGAGGCACAAAATCGTAAAAAATAGAATTCGGCTTTTTATGCTATTCCAACTATAATCAAAAGAACCAGGCCAAGCAGCACTGCATACTGCTCTGATTGGAATTCTGTTATTGAAGCTGAGAACACATTCACCTGTATGATCTTGGAATCAGACCAGGGACCTGCGGCGCTGCACTCAGAATCGCTGCAATCTGATGAAACCTTTAAGTCATATGAACCAGAAACAGATGCCTGCTGCATGTATATGTTTGTTTCATCCTGACTTATACAAGGAATGTCTAGTGTAATCGTATCTCCCAAGTTATCTTTTGTGCCTGTGAATCCAACCCAGCTGAGAATTGTTTGCTCATCTAAGGACAAGTCAAACTCATGACCCTCCCCCCTTGGGTTAATCATAACTACATTACTTATGTTTTTGTCTCTCTCGCCCAGTGCGAGTGAAACCTTCAATGGCTTCACTTTTAGCCTTGGCTCACAACTGATATAGAAGTCTGTTTGATCTGTTCCGTTTATCATGTGGTCAGATCTGCTCCATATTTTAACGATTAATGTATACATTTCCTCGCACTTGAACTCTGCCTTGTCACAACCATTCTCTGTGCCCTTGCTTGTATTGATTTGCCCGTGCCATGCCTCTTCCCAGCCATCCCAGTCAAGTGGCTCGTCCTCATATACATATCCGCTGTCACCAATCACATCAAACGATGCAGAGCATCTGTATTCATCACAATATGTTGGTGGCGTTGTGTTAATAATACCTCTAACCAAGAAATCAACCATCTCGCCCCTTGTTATGTAAGGCACAGCGTCTTCTATCTCTATTTCCTGCGCAAAAACAATGGCCTGCTGTTTTACGTAACCTTTATTTCGATATTCTTGAAGTTTCTTACCCACAGACGACTTAGAATGATGGTGGATATTGGATTCATCACTCATCATGCCAGCATAATCTGGGTCAGAACAATGCCAACCGCCAGAATGACTTTCTTCATTTATGTAAGGATTATTACAGCCTTCCACTAAATCGCTACATTTTATCACATCTGTTATACCCGCTTCTATTTCTGGGTACCTTGTGTAGGCTATTATTCTACCGCCCCCTACCACCGGACCGCAAGGCCCACAGTCCAAGTCACAGCATACCCCTTCGGGAGGGCAATAAGCTCCATAGTCAGCAGGGCATATACCGTCCGTGTTGTTCCCGCAGTAAAATTCCTGACCGCATATACGGACGCCTTCACAGACTGGACCAGCACCGCAATCTTCTGGGTTTGTTATACACGTTCCAAAACAATTTTTTCCAGCCGCGCCACCCTCTCTACAACTCTGAAAACACTCACCAGAATCCCATTCGTGAGCATTTGCTGGCAGCTTTGTGTCAACAGTTTCCCAAATGTATTGCCCACTTTCATATAACGACTTAATCTCACCAGCACTCAGCGCCCTGTTATAGATGCGGACATCATCAATTGCACCGTTGAAAGCTCCATAATCCGGCAACCTGCCTATATATAGAGACTCTGATGTTGTTAACGGGACTCTGGATTCAGGAACACATGAATCTTTCTCTCCGTTTATGTAAAGACAGAAGTTGGCCTGGTCATAAGTCATAACAACATAATACCAATCTCCAATAGTCAAACTTCCAACACTACTATAACTCACCCAATCATTCCCATCAGAAAACGAGTAATGAAGACGATCGTCATCCAATCTTTGGAATAAGGCATAATTGCGATTATTTTTATCACCAGTCCCCTTGCCTATTATTCCTTGCCAACTTCCTGTTCCTAAGGCATCTGGCTTAATCCAAAGGCTTACAGTAAATTTGGTTAAGTCCAAACTATCAGAACCAGGCACCTCGACATAATCATCCACACCATCAAATTCCAATGCAGAGCCGTATTTTCCTTGTACCCAGTTTACTCTCGAAGAAGGCCATTCTCCGTCGTTATCGTATCCACTAGAATCTCTTACTATTGAACCGGAATTTTCATCCATGTCCCAATGAGCAACCAGTCCTTGGTCCTGAAAATTGTCTGAAAATACAAGATCTCTGATACAAGGTTTGCAAGGTGAGTAATCATATCTATATCCATAATTTTCATTACAATACTCCTCAGATGTTATGTCTTCGCTGCATTCTTCGCATATTTGTTCTGATTCTCCACATGGATGATAATAGTAATCATGTCCATACTTTTGACATTCTTCTGGCTGCAGTCCACGTTTACACGGCATACAACCATGTGTTTTAGAACAACACTGTCCCGTATCAGAATATAGTGTACAGCAAGTGCCACATTTGTATGCATTATAAATTTCTATAGATTTCAATCCCAAATCTATCTGAGAACTTTTAAGAGTAAAAGATGTTGGATTTAATTCTGTGGTATCAGTTGTTGTTATGCTTTTCCTCTGACGGCCGTTTATATCCAAACGCATAAAAGAAGGGTCCCACCACATCTCAATCGTATATTCCTGACCATCTGTATCTACTGTTCCTGTCATGGAAGAAGAATCTACTGTATTACCGCCTACAACCTTGTATATTCCCTGACTATCGTAACCAGATCCGCTCCAACTAAATTTATAATAGTTATTATCGTCCTGTTTGATGTAAAAAGCCTGGGCATTGTCAGTAGGGTAATCTGCCTGTTTTATCATCACAATTTTTGCATATCCAGAAGATGGCAAGTCAACTTTTCTGGACAGGCTTTCCCAATCATTATTTCCTGTCTTTATTCCAAGCCAACCACGGTTGCACCATTCAAAACCATTTGACGTGCACTCTTCGCATGTTGACCCCGCTATAACTTTCAGATACCCACTATCACACTTAGACCAGTCCTGACTTAAATCGGCGTCTTTTGAGCATAAATAAAACTTGTAAGTTTTTCCTTCTGTAAGCGACTCGACGCCTGATAAGGTATAAGATGTTTCGGTTGTGAACCGTTTATCAAGTATTATCTCCCATCTACCATTTGACTCGTCCAAAGCGCATGATGATGAATCAACATCTCCAACCCACAGCCGCGTTATGACCTGCTCGCCATCCGGGTCTGTCCCTGGTGTCCAGCTTATGGTCGGTGTCGTGTCAAAAGTGATGTCTGGATTTCCATTTGTACAATTCTGTTTTGTCGCATCCGGAAAAATCCATGTAGGCGCTGTCGGCTGATGGTCTGCGCCGTCAGTACACTTACAACAGTAATCATTACCTGCGTGAGACGAAGTGCAATCTTGCGAATAGCCAGTATAACTTCCTGAGCAGGCCGAGGAACATGCAGACTCAGAGTTTTTGCATGTGTAGCCTGAGTTACACGATGTCGGGCCGTCGTTGCCGTTGCCGTCGCAACTTGCTACGCAAGTACAAAATGATATGTCACAGTAGTTTGGTACGCACTTATTATTTTTACACATGCCATAAGGACAATCACAATCAGCATATGGAAGAGAAGACGGGCAGCCGGAGTTTAATGTACAAAAGGTGGCACCAGGGCAGTCGGTGTCCTTTTTGCAACATTCAAAGCATTTATGATCATCACCACAACATTTTCCATATCCACAGTGACTATCTTGTGTACATTCCCAAGTACAATCTCCACCCCAACATTCTCCATCACATGTACAAGATCTGCCCGCATAAGATGATCCGCAGCCACTAGTACACGCATATACACCGCCACCAGCATAACCACATACACAACCAGCAGACACAACTTGAGAAAAAAGGACCAGCGAAACAAAAATAACTATAATAGTCTTAGTCGATACAATTCTCAATCGAATCACCTTTCATGCGTAAAACATCCTCATAAAAAAGTTTGTCGAGGTAAAAATATCTATGAGAAACTTTACCATTTTTCAACTTATAAAAGGTTTTGTAAAGTATATAGTCGTCTTCGGGTGTCAAAGAAAATCCAACCTTTTCTATGTCTGACTTATTGGAACATTCATATTCTTCCTGATAATACTTGTCTATAATATCTTCTGAAATTATATTGAGCTGGCATCCTTGGAATTTATCTCCAGAAACAGAAAATAATTCAGCTGTATTACCGTCAAGATTGATAGTAGCCTTCTTCCATGTAGCAGGACTAGAGTCTTGGTATATAACATCAAAATCTTCCTCTATTTTTTTCGTGAATTTTAGGTTATCTATATCTATTTTATGATTATTTTTTAGCAATTGCAAACACTCCTCTTCTGTGAAGCCACTCTTCTCAACAGAGACAGTGTTTTTTTCCTGCTCTTTATCAGAAGAGTCTTTAATCACATAATCAACCGCAAAAACTCCAAGAACCAGAACCAAGATTATAATCAACCCATAAATATAGTGCCTTGTCTGACGATGAACGTGAATCTTGCTGTCGAAATCTACTGTTTCGGGCATATTTTACTCCTCTTTTTCTACTTCTATTTTTTCATATTCTCTCTAATTGGATAGTTTTACGATTTCCATCTTATTTTATTATCTCAATATCCGTCCAAACACCGTAACCTAAGTTAGAATCGTAACAACAGGCTTGCATCGCGCCTGGCGGACCTTGCTCTGCTTGACTTGTGTCTTGCAGGTTTTGATAAAGTGTTAGCCAATATGGCTGACAACCAGCAACGCTGCAGTCTTCAATATTTGTTATACATCTCCCAGGACATCCATTTGCCGGGCAATATTGTAAATATAATCCCTCAGCAAGTGCGTTACAACTTTCTTGGGAAATGGTATCAGTACTACAATCTGTACATCGTAAAACAGGTTTGCCTTCTGATGACTCCTTTTCTAGTTCAGGATCATATGTAACAATAACTTCTATATAATCAGACTTTATTGAAGAATATTGATGCAAATCATTTATGTCAGATTGGACAGCTACCTCTAAAGTGCCATTTGTTTTTTGAATATCTCCTTCTCGGTATGAAACAGTGAAAGTATCAGGTCTACCTTCTCCACTTGCCTTTTTCACCCATTTCCCTTCTTCTTTTACCCAGAGACTATGACCATAGTCATGATTCCAATAATTCCCATACCCATAACCTTTCCATTTTATTTCTATATTTTTTATCTGGAAAAGTGGTTCAGATATTGTAAAATTAAACCTATGATAAGCATACAAATCCTCATAATAATTATAATCTCTAAATTCGCTAGTTACATAATTATTATCTTCTTCACTTATACGATCATAATCCGAAGAACTGAATTCTTTCTCATTTTTATCAGCAAATGTTCCATATTCATCTATACCATAGTAAGCCTTTTGCTCTGGAGAAGGGATATACTTAGATTCGGTCGCAGTCAATGGTTCTGCAAAAAGATAGCCTATGATTTTAACCCCATTACTACTGTCTTGAAATTTCATTCTTTTTTCCCTTAAGCTGGGAATGTTAAAAGCAACAGTTAAATCAACTCCATTACTTGAAGCTGTCTGCTTTTTTAACTTGTTCAGACTCAAACTAACACAAATCTCAACCCCATTACTGTCAGAACATCTTGGAAAACAACATCTTCCCTTGACTTCATCCATCTCTACACAATTATCTCTGCAACCTTTACCAACAGCGCCCACACCATCTATATCAACCACATCATCATACCCGTCTAAACTACAATATTTCAAACCAGAGCAGCCATATTTTCCGTTCAAGCCTATACACGTGTCGCATGGGACATCTTTTGTATTTGAAAAGAAGTTATATTTATGTGACGACCAAGTTTTATATCCCTCAATAGAACATGTTTCCGTCGTTTTAGAAGATAGATAATAGTCTATAACATTAGTGTCATTTGACTTTATCTCACCCCAGACATATCCCTGTTCTAACAGCAAATCTACATCACTCTGAAAATAAGAAAAATCAGATACCAAGCACTTGGTCGAATGGGAACATGATGGTCCATGGCCTCCTCCGCCACCGCTGCATCTTATATAGATAGTTCCATGCTCTTGTGTAATCTCGGCATTTGACTCGCCACGTTTTTTTACTATATCTTGTTCCATTTTCTCTTTTTGTTCGTCGCTCAGCAAATGGTCATGATCCTTATCCTCATGAGCGAGTATTCCTGACTTTGGCAGATGCTTACAACCAAAAGTCACATAGTCTACGTTACAATAGTCTTTGGACATTACGCCGGTTCCACTATAGTAACATTTAGCAAAAGAAAAACCTACTCTAGGTAATAAAAAGATTGCAACTAAAAATACAAGCAAAATCTTCTTTTTACATCTCATTTTCTCATATCCGCCTATTTACACACATTACACACATCTTTAACTTATTTTTATTATCCCTGCCTATCTTTTCATTTATCATCATGGTTTTCTATTTTATCAAAATAATGCCAAAGACCTTGACAACTTCTCCTTTATTCAAATCTATAATCGTCATCAAACCATGACCTGACTCGCCCATCAAATCTACTTTTACATATCTGTTATCCTCTAAAGTCAGATTTTCATACAGCTCCCTGAACTGCGTCCCATTTTGTTTTTCCCTTATCTCATCAGCTGACAAGATGCTGGTGTTCAAAACCTGATAATCTGGATTTTTTTCCATATATCCGAGGACTTCATTATTTTGTTTTAAAATCTGTTTTATC
>JAGGXF010000037.1 GCA_021163205.1 Candidatus Aenigmatarchaeota archaeon | reverse complement strand
TATTCTATAAGTGGAACATGGACTTGCCTGGAGCTTCTGAAACAGGAACGAACGCCGCATATATATTTGACAACGAAACAGAAGGACATGATTTTGCGCCAGGAAACTACACGCCGATATACGTGGAAGCAAGAATACCGTTCGGTACCTATGTAGGAACACTCCCAACAGGATACATGAGAGTAATAGTAAACTAGGTTTAATTCAGCTTTATTTTTATTTTATTTTTCATTTAATTAGAGTTTAAGATAGTCCCTCAATAATTTGGAAAATCCAAATATACATTTGGTTATATTCACAAAAGATGGAGAGGTAAGAGATGAATGAGAAAGAGCTTTTAGTTTTGAATGTCTTACGAGAGTTTAGAGAATTTGGCTTTTCTGACATTTTGAAGAATGTGCCATTCTCAAGAGAGCCGGCCTTTAGGTATCTTCAAAGTTTGACCAGGCAGAACATAATCAAAAAGAGAAGAATCGCCAATCTATATCTTTACTCTCTTAATATGGAAAATGACGAAACAATTTCAATAATATCGTTCCTCAATAACAGAGAACTCAACAATAGCGACTACGGACCCGAAATAAAGAAGATGATTTATGAGATCACAGACAAGAATGTGCTATTTATTATTCTAATGAAAAAGCCCGGAGAAAAAAAAGGAAAGAAAAAGAATAGAAGAATAGATTTTGTGGTTGTATGCTCACATAATAAGAAAGAAATAACTGAAAAAACACAGAAGATGTCAAAGAATCTTGAATACAAGACAAAAACAAAAATAATGGGCGTGGTTTATCTGTATGAAGAATTCTTAGACAGAATCAAAGAAAAGCCATCATACTTAAGAGACTTGCTCAAGAATCACATCGTGCTATTCAACGCTGAGAGATTTTATCTAGAAATCAGAAAATTTCTCATATAAAAACAAAGACTGAGAACTAAAGGGGTAAGAATGCAAATAACATTTTCTTATGAAAACATTAATCTAATGATCTTGCTTATAGGTGTAACTATAATTTTGCACCTTATTACATTAAGGGCAAGAAAAAAAAGAGTTGTCAAATTTAGTAATTTTGAAACCTTACAGAGAGTTGTCGGAAAAAAGATGTTTCAGAACGATTATATTATCTTGCTCTTGAGGATTCTTGGTGTGACATGCATTATACTTGGGCTTTCGAATTTTACTATTATAACCACAGGAAATATTTCTAATTTCGACTTTGTTTTGGCCATAGACACCTCTTCTAGCATGTCTACCGCTGATTTTATTCCAAACAGACTAGAAGCAGCAAAAGATGCTTCTCTTTACCTTTTGGATATCATACCAAAAGGAACAAGGGTCGGGGTCGTGACTTTTGCTGGAAAGCCGTACAAAAAAATAGGTTTGTCTACCGATCTTGAAAAAGTTAAAAATGTGGTAGAAAATATAAATTTCGAGGCACCGGCAGGTACAGCCATATCTGATGCCCTATTAATGGCTGGAACAATAGCGTCAGAGTCAAACAGGTCAAAAGCAATAATATTGCTAACAGATGGAAAAAACAATCGAGGAGTATCTATTAATGAAAGTCTCAAATTTGTTAAGAAAAATAACATAACAGTTTATACAATCGGCATAGGAACAAACATGACAATAAATCTAACACAGTTAAACTTATCTAAAACGCTTGGTAAAGAACTGAGTGAAGGAACATTAGCAGAGTTCCCAGACCTTGATATTAAAACACTAAAACAAATCTCAAATGTTACGGGAGGAAGATTCTTTCTAGCCAGCAACAGAACATCTCTAAGAAGTGCTTATGAAAAGACTGTTATCGAGGCAAAACTTAAAAGATTAAATTTAAGCTACTACTTGTTCTTACTTGGTATCATTTTCTTTCTCACGGAATGGGCTCTCGGAGCAACAAAATATAAAACTATCCCATAGATATGAAAAATTTGTGGTCTGGTGTTCTGAATTAAAGAAAATTCCAAATGATAATTTGGAATATCCAAATTATATATCTAACATGTCCAGAATTTAATAAGATGGTCAATAATTATAAAAGAAGAAAATATTTCATCAATGGCTTGACAAAAGGTTCAGTCGTGTACGTTTGTACAAACCCACCATTATTAATATGAAACTCTCTCTCTACAAATAAGCGCTGGAGTCTGGCGGCTTTTTTATATTCTTCGACATATTTATCAATATCAACAACCATACTTTCTCCAGAGAAAGGGTCTGAAACTCTTATACTTCCAACGCCTGATGTTAAAAAATCATCTCGTGGATCTCTTATCATAATACCGAGAAGACGATCAAATCTATATCCCGTAACACGAAGTTCATCTCCCCAATCTTGCCCCGAACCAATAAAATCAGAAACAACAAATATGATAGACCTTTTTCGAACAAATTTGTTAACATAGTGCAATGCTCCGGAAAGGTTACAAGCTCCGCCATAGTTTTCTGGATCAACCATAGCCTTTAAAATCTTAAAATACTGCAAGCTTCCTTGAGCAGGCGGTATTACTTTGGTCATCTTATCGCTAAACAATCCGATGCCGACTTTGTCGCCCGCTTCTATTCCTGCAAAAGCTATGGTTGCTGCTAAAATAGTAGCATATTCACTCTTCAGTTTTTCTGCGGTCCCAAACAGCATAGAGTTAGAAACGTCGATAAGTAGAAATAAGTCCAGGTCTCTTTCTTCCTCAAAAATTTTGACATAGACCTTTCCCGTTCTCGCAGTAGACCGCCAATCTATTCTACTTGCATCATCTTCTGGGGTATATTCTCTCAAACCTGCAAACTCTATTCCTCTGCCACGAAAAATAATTTTATACTTCAAAATAAATCTGAAAAGCTCTATTAGTTTTTTTACATTAATATCAACTTCTTTCATTAACGCATTTAGATTTGCTTTTTGGCCGTGGCCAGCAACAGTTTGTCTTCCAAACATCGGTTCTATTTTCGGGTATGTGTCAATGGCCTTCTTGGTCACACGCTTGGCTGTTAACTTCAGTATTGGGTTTTTCATACACACCGCCTTTTTACATACTCAAACTATATGCGTAGCCCTGACATTTTTCAGAAGAGTACAATTACCTAAAGCACCGTATAGACATTAAAATTAAATAAAATATGAAGTATCACGGAACTGGTATTCTGTCCAGAATGTCATTGATAATATCATCTGTTTTAATCTCTGCTGCCTTTCCTTCATAATTTAGAATTATTCTATGTCTAAGCACCTCCATAGCAACGGCTTTCACATCTTCCGGAATGACAAACACTCTGTTATTCATAAAGGCATTTGCCTTTGCAGCAATAGAAAGATATATCGATGCCCTCGGAGAGCCTCCCCATTGTATGTACTTGCCAGAAGATATCTTATAGTTTCTTGGGTACCGCGTGGCGTTCACGATATCAACGATGTACTTCTTTATTTTGTCAGAGATGTATATTTTTTTTACCAGATGTTGCATCTCTATAATTTCTTTTGGATTCAGCACTTTTTTAATTTCATAATCACTCATTTTCATTGTTTCTGCGTTTTTATCAATAATATCCAACTCTTCTTCTGGTTTCGGATAGTCAACCCAAACTTTGAACAGAAATCTATCAACTTGAGCCTCTGGCAATGGATAAACACCCATCTGCTCAAGAGGGTTCTGAGTTGCCAGCACTAGAAATGGCTTTGGTAATTCAAATGTTTCTTTTCCTATTGTCACCATCCTCTCTTGCATAGCCTCAAGCATAGCAGATTGCACCTTTGGTGGTGCTCTATTAATCTCATCAGCTAGTATGAAATTGGCAAAAACGGGTCCCTTTTCTATGTAGAACCCCTTGTCCGGATTATAAACAGTAAGACCTATGATATCTGCGGGAAGTAAGTCTGGTGTAAACTGTATTCTATTGAATGTAGAGTCAGACACTGTCATAGATAACGCCCGAACAAGTAGTGTCTTGGCCAAACCCGGATTTCCCTCCAAAAGTGCGTGTCCGTTGACGAGAAGGCATTTAAGAACACTTTCTATTTCTCCTTCTTGCCCAATAATTACCTTCCTGATTTCATTTCTCATGTCAGAAATCTTTTTGTTATAAAAAATAACCTTCTTTCTAAGTTCTTCTCGCTCCTGCTCAAATTGTTTTTTCTCCAGTTTTTCTGGCATAAAATTAATTTACATTAAGTAGTATTTAAAATTATAATCCACCAAACCTTGATATTGATTTTTAATTTGATTTTCATTATACAACAACCAACGTTTATCGGAAAGAGCCATAAGAATGCATATGAAAAAATTATAAAAACAGCCCCGAACAATTAATAATTGTTGTCTGATGATTGTTATTTACTCTAGACGTCATACAGATTGGATGTGATAATCATGGAAGTTATGACACTTATCAAGATGGAGAAAAAGATAGAAGAGCTTCAGAAGAAACTAGAAAAGAAAATATCTGAAATAGATGCATTCAAGTCTTCTGTGGAACAGATGATCGAGCAAAGACAAAGACTCCTAGTTATAAGACAAGAAAAATTCGAAGAGAATATTAAGAATGTTCTTAAGAAAGAACTCGATACAATACATGCTGGGCATGGGGAAATATCTGACAAGGTAGACGACCATAAAGAAAATCTCGAGGACATTGAACGAATGGTTCGAGACTTGAAAATCCTCAGCATGTCTAACAAGCAAAAGATTCAGATACTCGCAGAAGAATTGGAAGAAATACTTAACGATATGAACAAAAAAATGAGAGAAAAAGATATGCAAATAGAAGAACTGAGAAAACACGTAGGACTTTCGAAAAAACGTGAAAAAAAGGAAAAAATTGTGGAAGAAATACAAATCCTCAAAAAAATTGAACAACGATTATCGGCCAAAAAATCAGAAGAAGAGGAAGGTCTCTTGGAAAAGATACACTTCCCTTTTGTTTCTAGCGAGAACGTAGAAGGAGGGGAGCCTCTTTACGATAAGTATGTAAAAATAATTGAAAAGGCTGAAAAGAAAGATGATTATCCAATAGAAATTGCGCATGTTATCAGAGAATTCATCCAGAAGCTATTCGGAATAAAGAATGAACCAACATATTCAGAGCTATTAAATGAGCTTAAGAACACGAAAATGAATCAGGAAGTAAAAAAACAACTAATGGCATTTTTCGACGATATTGTCAGAAGAGAGTATGCGAACGAAGATGTCAAGTTTCCAAAAAGAAGCGAACTGTCTAGCTGGGCAAAAGAAATGATAAAGGTTTTGGAAGAGGAAAAGAAGCAAGAAAATTCTGATAACAGAAAAAAGATTAAATTAGAAAAAGCTAAAAACAAAACGAAATCCATCAAAAACGGGAGGGAGTGAAATGGGTGTTTTTGAGAACATTGAAACAGTAAATTCTGTTACGAAAACGATTATGATATTACTCATTTTTGCACTTTTATTAATAAACTTTTTCTATCATAAGGAAAAAATACTCAAAACTCGAAAAAATAAGAGCCGAAAAAAGAAGTAAGTGATTTTGTGAAAAGAATAATTAAAAGAATTCTAGAATATGAGGAGCTTGCCATATTGTTTTTTCCTCTGGTCGTTCTTTATGTTGCACCCCTATTTCATGAAATCGGTCACATCATTGTGCTGAAATATTTTTCATGTCAGATTAAGAGTAGAATCTTTTTCTCTTTTACATCTGGTATTGTGGGTCATATTGAACCTCTCTGCGAATTAACTCAATTGGAAGCGATATTAGTGATGTGGGCTGGGGCGTTTACAACATTAATTTTATCGCTTGTGTTTTTTTCCCTTGCTGGCATGTGGAGAAAAAAACTTTTTCTGCCGATTATGATGGACTCTATCGCGTTAGGATTTTTTGTGTCGTCTTTTATCGATACACTAATTGGAAAGGGGGATATATTTTTGATATTTAAAATTCTCGGAATAGAGATACCGCCGGTTTTTCTCTCTCTCATAGCGTTTGTCTTAATAGCCATCAGCTTGATGTATTTCTGGCGTGCAATATCAGAAAGGGAAAAATTTTTTGAATCGCGGGAAATGCTAAAAACCTAAAATCAGAAATTATATTAAAGATACGTAACCAAGAACCCACAAGAAGACATAGACAAATAATATAATATCTATGAACAGTAAAGCCAAGAATATCTCGTCTATCGTTCTCAGGTTTAACCTTTTCTGTTTCTTTCTATACTTCAATATGAGCATCAGTGTTATTGTTATAAGCAAAATTAAAATAGGTGTTATCGCAAGTTTTGGTATAAAGGCAAATGGTGCAGAAACCTTGATTATAATAGGTGCAAAAGCATAAGCCTTTTCGGCAGAACCAACTATTAACATACCAGGACATGTTTTCGGACCCACCTTGCTTCTTATGTAAATGTTGAATGAGCTTGTCTGGTTGGCAGTTAGATTTCCTGTGGTATACGACTGCATATCTATACATTGCTCGACATTTTCCATTCGTATCGTTATGTTATGGAGGGGCAACTTGCCAGAATTTTTTAACAATATAGCTATTGTATAGTTTTTCATAGACTCTAAGCCAAGAATCTGGGGAAACTCGATTATTTCCAGTCTTGTAAGATTACGTCCAGGAAGAACCTTAATCCAAAAATAGTTCAAGTCAAGCGTCTGGTTGCCAAACATAGCCTTCACGGGTATGGCATAGATACCTGGAGAAACTTTTGTAGAGGGATTAACAAATATCGTTCTATTAAGTGTTTGGCTAGTATTGATATAAGATACTGTTGCGTTCTGTTCTGACCATCCCTCCGGGACAATCGGAACGAGTGTTATATTCTCTGCCTCTTCAGTTCCCACATTTGTTACATTGAATACAACAGGGGCCCACTCTTCCTGATATCCATCAACTTCTGATTTCACTGGTGTTATGACTATTTTTATTTCACCTTCTTTTGGTTTTTCCGTTGCCCCCGCGCCAGTAGCACCGGTTTCTGGCTGAGGAGTTGGGCTGGGACTTGGTTCTGGTGTGGGCTGGGGTTCTGGTTGAGTCTTGTTTCCCAAACTTTCGACGATTTCAAATGTCTTATTCATCTCAGCATATCCGCCACAACCATATCTAATAGTACAATTTGCAAAGTCCAATGCTTCAATAACAAGACAATCATAATATTTTACCTTATAATCGCAATTTCTTGTGACCTCTCGTACGGTTGCTTTATGCCCATCCGATGCAACAGACTCGACATCATAGCCATTTGAAGGTATTACATACCCTTCATAAGCACATTCTGAATCTGTTATATTTCTGTCAAGGCTCATGCATATGAAGCAATAATCGCTACAATCGCTCATATTAAATATGAACACAGTATAATTACTTTCACCCACTTTGTTACTGCCCTCGTACACTGTTGAGTTTGGTGTCATGTTCCCAGCTATTGATGAGCTTAGATTGACTGAGGACAAGTTGGTTATATTGGGAGTTAGCAACTCTATACTTTCTCCGTATTTGTATGTGCACCCAGACCATGTGGTGTTTGTACAATTTGCGTGACTATCTACAACATCGGTGCAGTTTGCACCTGCCACAAGTTCTGACCACACGAATGTTTCATTGGTTATATCGTAAATAGAAGAATAATCTGTATGAACTATGGCTGTATAATTTCCAAGTGGAAGCCCCTCAGAATACCATACCCCCCAATGGAACTGGTCTTCCAAACTTTCCAGAGTTTCTTGATCAGAGATGACGAAACCTGGCTTATCGCTTCCCATAAAATAACCAACATTCTGACCAGTGCTGTTCTTTATTGTAAATGACGTTGTTTCGTTCTCAACTAGATTACCACAATTTCTGAAAAATGCAAATATTGCTATTGTCTGGTTTTGCACGACCTTTTCTGGAACCCAGAACAAGGAGTAGTCTCCACAACACGAAGCAGCTACAGAAACATTTATCGTTACATTTTTTATATCAACACACGTAAAGTATCCCCATGGAGATGTGCTATTTTCTCCGGCGGTATCGTTGGCGAATATTCTAAATATGTAAACTGTCATGTTGGTTGGTGTATAATTTAAAACGTATATGTCTGTTCCGTTGATGTTTGTCATATTATAATATTCAACTTTCGGGGAAACGAACTCTGTTATTACACTATCTAATGTTTCATTATCTGTAACATTCGCGGAAATGTTGACCGTGCTATATATTTTTGCATATTTCTCGGGATAGGTGAAGTTGGTTATATTTGGTGCGCTAAATCCGATAACCGATAAACTGACAACTATTATAATAGAAATCAAAGATAATTCTGATAAGAGTGTTAACTTCTTATCCATCTTATCACGATATACAAGACGATCAAGACAATAATTATTTTAATAGCTATGTGGCTGCTTGTTTTAGAAGTGATCATACCTGTGGGTGTTGTTCCTATTGTTTTTTCGAATTCCTCCAGACTCGTCTTTTTTGCCATCGTTGTCTTGGTTGAAGTTCCTTTTTTTTCAGTTGCCCCTTCCCCAGCAACTCTTATTATGTTGCCCAAAGATTCTGACTCTTTGCTACTCTCGGAAACGAAACCCGTTACATAATTTTCCATAATGTTCCCAAATGCTGTTGGTTGAATAATGGTTTCGTTTCCTATTGTGACCTTATTTCCACTTTGTGGGGTGACTGGTATTATTGGGTTATATGGTATGTAAAATGTGCCGTCTCTGTTGATCCTCACGGTGAAAGTGAAAACTCTTCCCTGGCTAACCACTTGCCCTGTAGATATTCCTGTTGTTGCACCTCCTTTTCCAGAAACTACCTCCGTATAAGCAATTATCTTAACAGTATAATCTCCTGCATACACAGCATTAGCAGCCGTTATTCTTACTCGGATGGAATATGTGGGGACATAGTAACCGCTGCTCAGTCTAAACCACCCGTCTCCTGGGGAGATACCGGGTGTTTTCGTCTTCTGGCCGCCCGGCAAGATAACTACGGGACCAGGATAGAAGCTAACAGTCCAATTTAATGGTTTTTCTTCCACCTCTGCTTTTACCTTTATATCATTGTTGCCAAAATTAAAGAAACTCATTCGAAATTCTCCTGCCTGCCCGGGGTCGAGCCGTATAAAGTCTCCATGGTTGACACTTCCCAACGCTGTGGAAAAAACAATAGCTGGTAATAATGGCAGTATTGATAGAACTAAAAAGATTCTCATTCTTTCTAAACTTGCGCCCATACTCATATATTCATCTCCGTATTTTTTATAATTTGTATTCTGGCTAATATGTCGCATTGGCAAATATATACATCACTCCTTTATACACGCCGTGTGCCTTTCCTGTCGGCACAGATATCCAGTAATATGTATTGATGGTTGTATTTGATGGAACGTTTTCTCGCATTAGTTGATAGTTATTGTCCATCGTAGCCGCGCTTGTAATGTTATTGGTCTGATTACTCCATTTAATACTTGTTGCAGGTATTATCGCATAACTAGGTGGACTTGGACTGTTCTCATAATTTATATGTGTCAAATTCGTGCTCCTTATCCATAACCATTCCACATCATTGGAGTTTGGTTCGACTGTTATATTATATTGATTGTTCGCATTACCCGGAGCTGATACATTTTCTGTTCCCGGATCGTGCTCTCCAAAATCGATTGAGTCGAAGGTGAGATTTAAGATCAGTACTTTGCCTATTTCTACTGTGCTGCTTGCTGTATCGTTTGTAACACCGGAACCAGTAAACCGGACACCTATTTCATATTTTTCTCTGAACCCACCAGACGCATTGACAGACCATATCAGGTTGCATGATTGATTCTCTAACAAGTTTGTGCAATTCTGAGTATTAACCCCGGACGGTATCCAGAATGGAGTGTCCGGGGTTTCATTGATGGGTGTATCTGGGGAACTAGTAGTTTTGTTATATCGGACTGTTCCGTAAATCGTGCCACATGTCGCATTACGACAAACAACTGTGGCATTTACAGTAAATAATCTGTCCTTGCCTACAATCTGGTCGTCGACAGGCTCGTATAAATATGCCTCAAGATAGAACGGGGCTGCCGTTATGTTAAACCACCTGCTGTCGCTGTTCTGGGATGTGTCATTGTAGTAACCGGCGGCCCAATCAGTTATATTACAAGTTATCGTATAGTTGCCTGACGAGCCTGTTGTGTCCCAATGGTAAACAGCATATCCTGTGCTGTTTGTTGTGTTCCAGCCCATGTAGC
>JAGGXF010000014.1 GCA_021163205.1 Candidatus Aenigmatarchaeota archaeon | reverse complement strand
GTTACTCTATTGTTAATGTTATTGGATTAAGATATAAAATTGGTGTACAACTCAAAGAAGATGAAATAGGAATACCTAAAATAATAGAAATAAGTCCGGGGTTTGAAGTCAGAATAATTTTATGTTTTGCTGCTGGTATTAATTTACCATACTTAGCTGTCAAGCAAGCTTTGAATGAACCTTTACTACAAATAGATCCGAAATGGGAAACTAAGATTATACGACATTGGGACTGAACATTCATTGATGAAAAGGAAATCAGATCAATTTTAGGTCTATTCTTTTTTTACTAAAACTCTGGTTTTTTAAAAAATCCATATATCATTCCGGCTCCATACGAAATGTGTAGTAAAAAAGTGAAAAACATCACAGGGACAATGTCTGTGACTTCTTCTGAAACTTCTATTGATGAAATTAAGTCTAATATCATATAGAGAAAGAATGGCCATAGATACCAATTTAGTTTATATATAAATGCTAGTGGCATACTAGATACATAAAGAGAGAAGATTGGTGGTAATAAATAAAGTATTTTAAATGATTTTGGGAATTTTTTGATCAGTTTCATTCTAGCTTCTCCAAATTCAAATATTTGTTTTATGAATTTTCTGACTGAATTCCTCTTGAAAATTTTAACTTCTGTATTAGGAGAGATTAAAATATTATAGTTTTTCATTTTTGATTTCAGATTGAAGTAAGCATCATCACCGCATTTAATTTTTTCATCTATTAAACCAATTTTTTTAAGTAGGCGCTTTCTTATAGCTCCAAAACCACCCGAGTAGTCATAAATATATATTTTTTTAGTCCGATAACAACTCGATAATCCTCCTAGAAAACTTCCCATAGCAAGCCCAAACAATCTTCCTAACCCTTTTTTATTTGCTACACGGTTAACACAAGAAACCATTATGGTGCTTTCAGGCTCTTTTATGAGTTTTTTTATCGTTTCTTTTAATAAGTTTTTTTTAGCAATAGCATGACCCATAAATCTAATTATATATTCTGAGCAGGATTTTTTAACACACAAATTAAATCCGGCGGCGGTTGTTATTTTTTTATTTTCATAAATTTTTATTTTCGGTCTTTTATACTTATTTCTAATTTCTTTTATAATATCAATAGTTTTATCTTCAGACATACCGTCTGCTATTACGATTTCATACCTATCTTTTGGGTAGTTTTGATTTATTATACTCATTAAGCTTTCTCGAATATGTTTTTCTTCATTTCTCACTGGAATTACAACAGAAACAAAAGGTAGTTCAGATTTTTTCATAGATTATGAATAACTAGACAAGTTTTTATTTCTTTTGAAATAAATTAAAAAGATGAAGAAACTATTCTACTTTGTTATATTTCTTCTTGTGGTTAAAATCTCTTTCTCGGCCGACATAACACTTATAGTGAACAATAATAACTCTCTAACAACAGAAGAACAAAACGCAGTAAACCTCCTGGAATCTTTTGGTTTCGATTATAATGTTCAATCGTCATTAGACAACTTATCTGCAAAGGTTTTGTGGATACATTCGGCTGAGAGAAATAATCCACAGTTTCTTGTTAATAGATTAGAAAACCCGGAAAATCTGGAAAAGATTAGGAGCTTTATGCGATATGGCGGTAAAATTTTTCTAACACATAATGCTATAGCTATGACAACAAGTCTTGGTATAGAAAATGTAAGAGCGATAAAGAGGTCAGATCACTGGAATCCAATTTTTTATGATGAACTTTCTATTGTTATCGAAAAAAGCAGTGAAATTACAAAAAGTTTTACTCCAGGACAGCGCGCTTTGTTGTGGGTTCAATACCCGGGTCAAGACGATCAAAATAGATATCAGACCAGAAACATATCTGGTACAATTTTAGGCCATTACTATCAAGAATACAATGGGCACATTAATAATTATATTAACATTCCATCACTTGTTTCGTATCAAAATGCGATAGCATTTTTTAGTGTCCGCCTGTCTCCTATTTATCATCCGACGCCGACAATGAAGCAAATCATCAACGCGTCGCTGTCGTACCTTTTAAGGCAGGCGTCGATAAACAGGCTGCGTGTTAATATAACTGATATTGGAGAAACAACAAGCCCGCTAGCGAACGGGCTGAGAATTAATTTTACTGTTAGTTTAGATGGCCAGCCAGTTATTGATTTGGATAATACCAATAGCTCAATATTTGTTGAAGGAGAAGCACCTACCGGAGACATCTATTGGGCTGATTACGGTGGAGGAAGATATGCATGGGTAATAGAAAAACCAAAACTTGTAGGGAATCTATCTATTTCTGTTACGGTTAACTACGACGGCATTCTCGGTTCCGGTATTGGCCACTTCTATACAAAGACGAGACACAGAGAACATCTTATGATGATAACAGATAATAATTTTGACGATATTCTTTTTTCATCTATCTTAGAATATCCTGTTTTGATATATGGCGTGGATGATTTTGACCAGATACAATATTTTGTTGATAATTATGACCCAAATGAGATTTTCTCAACAAGCGACGTGCGCCTTGGTGGATATGGCATCAAAAGAGAGTTTATAAAAGAGCAATGGCCCGGCTCTGGTGTCATAGTCATTGATGATAACAGAACTAAGTCTTTATGGGCGGGAGTAATAGCAACTCTGATGAATATGCGACTTACGAGAGAGCCCACGCCAGACGCATGGTTCTGTACATTCGACTGCTCTAGCACGGTCAACGGGTCGGTGGACGTCTATGATACAGAAGAAGAACTCATGCAATATTATTTTTCGTTGTTGCGCTCTACCAGACAAAAAATAAACTATCTTGCTCTTGTCAATGTTCGAGACAACAGATCAGCACTTCTCCCACAGCTCGTCAGACTTAGAGGAGCATTTCCTGTGATTGTAGATATAAATCCAGGATGGAGCAACGAAAAGACTGTTAACGAAACAAGAAAGAGAATAAAAGAGACGATAGACATCTTACAGAGCAGAGACCTGTTGAGTGATGATTATTTATTTGATAACACAATGTTTTTAGGAATTATTGGGGTTCCACTCGGACTAGTAGAAGACCCAGCTGATGAGTATTTTAATGACAAAGATGGAGACTATATAGAGACGGATGTTTTTTATGGAGATAGTGACGGAGATGGTTACCAGGACTTGGCTGTCGGGAGGTTTTTCAATTCAATACAGATAGCTAATATAAGGATATGGAACAGAAAAGAAGTCAAAGACAAGAAGAATGTTTTGATAGCAGCAGAATACAGGTCTCCTTCTTATTTAGATTTATTGCCTAATGGCATGGACGAGGGTCTGATAACTGATTGGTCGTTAAGGCTTTTCGGATTCAAAGTCAAAAGACTTACAGAACAACGACTCACTGACTTTATGACTGTAAATAAGGACAAAGCAATAGATGAAGCGTGGACTTGGAAAGAGTTAGAACATCTGTTTGTTCAACAATTATTAAAAATACTCAGCGTGCAAAAACACATAAACTGGGCTTTGACAGCAAAATATGCTTTGGTTGAAACAGACTGGGAAAAATTTTTTGAGATGCTTAGAATAGGCCAGTTGGATAAACTTACAAAAGAAGACCTTTTAGAATATCTTAATCGGCACGGAACCGCACATGATTATAACATCTTCTTCTATTTTGGCGTCGGCGATACCGATAAGTTACTCATTCATCCAGACGGGGCGAGCACTATATCAGATCCATATCCAGAGTCTGATCAAACCATATATCACAATGATTTAGATTTTCATGAGCCAAAAATTCTGTTTTTGGAACATACAATGAGCGCACACAGCTCCAGCAAGTTTCTGAAAAAAACTAATCTGGTTCTGGTTGGCGAGACCGGAATAATACACCAGGTCAACTCAGCTCTAACTTTGGCTCCCTTTATTCAACAAATTGTCTCTAAGAAATCTATTGGCAAAGCCGTCGAGGAGATGCATGATATTTTAATATTCGGAGAAAGGCATGAAGAGGTTCAGAACAGGATAACCTTTTCTGCTGTTGAGGGTGGGATGAAAAATGCGCTCAAAGAACATTACACAAGAATACTCTACGGTGATCCAGCACTATCACTGGAAGCGCCTGGTTATGTAGAGAGTAATTGGATTATTTCACCAGGAGGTGCAACACAGATTAAGACAAAAACAAACTATACCATAGAAAACAACACGATAGTTGTGAACAACGCTGATGATTACATACTAGAGTACAATAAACCAATCATTCCCCTCTATCACAAGCGTATTATATTGCCAACCAATACCACTATAGATGACGTATCATGGAACATTATCAGTCACGCAGTTAACGCAACTCCACAGATATTAGAACCAGACAAATACTATCAGAAAGAAAATTTCACTGGTGTTTACCCAAATCAGACAATCTGGAATGACACAAAGCAGTTGATAGATGGCAGACAGGTTTTATTAATAACAGTAGCTGCTATACAATACAACGGGAGTCAGGCAACAATAATAGATGATATTAATGTTTCTGTTTCTTACCATGCACCTATTGATATACTTAGCTTTAACATAACTAATATATCACGAACAGAAAAGGAATTTATCGTTAATATCAAATCCAACAGAAACCAGACAGTCAACTTAACATTAAGATTGGAAACGAATGAAACAGTCGAATACATAAACAAAACAATTCAGGTAAGCGGCATACATAAAGAGATGATAAGAAAAAACATGACAGAGGGGACATGGAAAGTATCCGTAGGTATTAAGACAGATAACGGTGAGAGGGCCGGGCCGAGAAGCATTGTTTTCACCGTAGAAGAAAAGGAGCACCGGTCAAAGCAAAAATTACCAATGGAATATAAAAAGATGTATGGCCCAGGTTTGTTGGGAGAAGAACTGAAAAATCCGTTTGAAACCGTCAGATATGTTATAAAAGATGCTTCTTCTGTTTTTGAGTATTGGAACAATATAGAGTATCTAAAAATAAAAAAATCTCCTAAATCTGTGCAAAGAATATTCGTCGTTGACGATGCTATGATAGACATATTTGAAAACAGTAGTGAACAACAAACGGTATTGGTATGCCCAAAAGGTAAATTATGGACAAGAATGTACAACGGAACCATAGAGGAAAGTTTTGTCGGACGCGGTACCGAATTGGAAAAAATTATGGCCGAAGTCTTGGATCAGATGCAACAAGAGATAACAAAAATAAGGGAACGTATAGAAAGCAAAGATATAGACATTGATTATCAGATATAGGTCAGGCTTTTAGTTTTGTTTGGCTAATCCAAACGATTGTCTAATTATTCACTCGAGGTCAAGAAGTGGCTCGCCACAGTTATGACACTCGAAGAAATGTTCCCCACCATCATATAGAAGCCTCATCTCTATTTTGTTGATGGCTTTGCAACGGGGACAAGAGATAACAATTTCTTTCATATTTTCTTTTAAAGCCAAGAATGTTTTTAAAACTATCTTTTATTGATTTTGTAAAAACTTTAAGTATAGTATCAAATAAAATATATCTTTATGATTGGTTCTGGGCAGGTCTTCAGAATTTTTTGGGAGAATATGGAACCGTTTCTGCAAGTCAGAATAAATGGCAATACTAAAGATATAAAAACAATAAAGCTTTTTGACAACACGGAGCTATCATGGAAAATAGGGAAAAAGTATTGCACGGGTTATTGGAAAAATGGTTATAGACCGTGTCCGAAAAATTCAGAAATATCACGGGGTTCTAAATGTCAGATATGCATGCAACTTGATGAATATTTCAGGTGTGTCAAGTGTGATGGATCGGTTTGTTTGAACACGAATGCTAGGCGACAGTGTATGTCTGATGAGTTCTTCCTTTACCTAGTCTCTTTCAATTCTCTACTTAAGGTTGGCATTTCTAGAACATTTCGACTGAAAACAAGGCTTGTGGAACAGGGAGCAGATTTTGGAGTAAAACTGATGAAAATAAAAGACGGGAAAAAGGCGAGAAAAATAGAACAAGAGGTCTCAAAGAAACTCGGTATTGTTGACAGGGTCAATGGATCAGAAAAATTTGAACATCTTTTTGGAGACCCAAACAAATCTCTGAAAAAGATTATACGCTGTGTAGAGAAATTAAAGGCTTTGGGATATGTTATATCCCCAGAAATATACGACCTTAGAAGGTATTATAAGCTCGATAAGGTCAGAGAAGTTCCGGTCTTGCTGAAAAATCTTGAAGGAAAGCAAATACATGGCAAAGTCATTGCAATCAAAGGTAATATTATGATACTGAGAGACAAAAATAAATATATAGCTCTGAACACACATGATCTTATTGGAAGAAAGGTTGAAGAACTTTAATCAACGTTCAATCTAATTCTACTAATAATTATTTCTCATTAAGCTTTTTAAAATTTGTAATAAATTAACAATAGGTTAAAATGCAAGTGTACAAAGGCATCTATTTGTTGGATGGGGTGGGATTTGATTCTAATATTTATATAATAGATGGAGAAGTTATAGTTGATACTGGAACAGGAGCTTTTTTTAAAGAAACCAAGGAAGAGATGTTGAAGCTCGGGCTTAAACCAAAGAAGTTCAAACTGATCGTCAATACCCATTGTCATTTTGATCACACGGGAGGAGACAAGAAGTTCAGAGACTGGTTGAAAGCAAAAATAGCCATACATAAAAAGGATAAAAGAAGTTTAGAAACGGGAAAAAACACCTTGGCTGAACTTTTTGATGAGAAAGCGAGGGCCATAACGGCAGATATAGAACTGGACAAGAAAGATATTATAAAAACCAAGAATTTTTCTTTTGAGGTTATTCCCACCCCCGGGCACACACCGGGTTCCATATGTCTATACGAAAAGAAAAAAAGAATTTTAATATCAGGAGATACTATTTTTACTGACGGAATAGGCAGGACAGATTATCCCGGCGGGAGTAAAAGAGATCTCATAAACTCCATAGAAAAGCTTGCCAAACTACGAGTTGATTGTCTTTTGCCAGGGCACGGTATGCCAAAAACAGTTGGGGCAGGTTTTTTGATAAAACAAATTTTAGCAACAGCTTAATTCAAGTCAGTTCATATTTATATATATACCGGGGGTGAGAAAATGGCAAAGAAAAAGAAACGAGATTTCACATTTTTCTGGGAAGAACCACTAGAAGATATGCGGAGTTTTCAGAGAGAAATAGACAAAAGAATGCGTAGCTTTTTTGATTTTTCAGAACCATTCACGTTCCAGTTCTCTGTTCCAAAGTTCTTCAAAGGAATCCGATTCGGAAAAACAGACGATGAAATAATAGTAGTTGCAGAGTTGCCCGGATTCAGTAAGGAGGATGTAAATATAGAAGTGACAGAAGATAGTGTTCACATAACTGCAGAGAAAAAAAGTAAAAAGCACGAAGAAGGATTCTTCGAGTCCAGTTCTTCAAGAGTTGACAGAAAGTTTTCTTTACCTGAAAAAATTATACCAGAGAAAGCAACAGCTAAAATGAAGAATGGTATTCTAGAGATAAAATTACCCAGAGCAATCCCAAAGAAAAAAGCAAGACAATTGAAAATAGATTAGTCTATTGCTTTGCATTTTATTATTTTTTTCTTTTTATTTATTTCGAATCTAACAGGCAGAAATTTTTCTGTGACCCAAATATTTGTTTTGGTGTGGTTTGTTATTTCTGAGACCCTTATCTCGCATTTTTTCTCCATAGAAGCAAGACCTAGATAAGGTATGATCTGATCAGCCATATGGGAGTCTATGGGAGCACCAGATTTATATTCTTTCAATAATTTTTTTCCAGCCTCTTCTCCTACAATTTCCGCTCTTTTTTTCAGTTCCCCAAGTCCATTCGCTCCAACAACAGAATTTTTTGTTTCTATCCAGAGGTCTATTCCAGAACCAGTAGAGTTTGTCTCAACATACGTGGTCTTTATTTCTCCGTTTCCAATTTCTTTTAAGACATCTACCATAGCACTTTTTGCGGCTCTTGCCTGTCTTTCTGCTACGCGGGCCACTTTTAATTCTTGAGAAGCGTGAGAAATGCCACGCAAAGCCTTTACTTTTCCTTGCTCTAAGATAGAGACAGGTAAGAACTTTTTTACTGGAAAGACCTTCATCTTAACTTTTGCTCCACCTTTTGGATAGTAGCCATATTTGATAATTTCAAGTTCTGCTTGATATCCAATCTTTTCTAGAATCGGTAATAGAACATATTTTATATAATTTACTGGGACTGCCCACTTTCCTGTTGTTGCCCCGCCGTTGATTTCTATGTTCACGATTTTTTTTGCATGTGCCGCAGGTATCATAAGAGCTTGCAACACAAGCCCAACAGAACCTGCTGTTGGTATATCTATTCTTATATTTTCAATATTTATTTTTCTTGGTTTGAAAGCGAGAATAGTCGATTTTAATTCAGCACCCATAACGTTAGCTTCACAAAGGGCGGCAACAGCCTTTACTGCCTGAAGATGTTGTGTTTTCAGTCCCGGCACCGGTCTTCCTTTCCTTATGTTTATTATCTTACACGCTTTTCCTGTTATAGATGATAGCGCTAAAGACGTTCTTACTATCTGACCACCACCTTCAAGATAAGAGCCATCTATCTCTAACATATCATCAACCACAAGTTCACCCCCAGCTAAAGAGTTCAAAGAACAATTTCTTCTCCTATTTTAGGGGCAAAAGCATCTATATTGAAAATTTCTTCAACATCTTTGGCAAATTTCTTTGGGTTATCTCCGTGTACACATATGACTTTTTTCGGAGAAAGTTTTTTGATGATGTTCAACAATTCCTCTCGGTCAGCATGAGCGGAGAAATCAAGTCTATGCATTTCACACTTAACCTTGAAGTTGTTTTTTTCTCCAACCATTTCTTCATTAGAATATACACCCGTCTTGAGAAGATTGTAACCCGGCGTGTCTTCAACAAGAAACCCACTAAACAATATTTTTGTTTTCGGATTGTCGTGAAGCTCCTGAAGATAAAAAATGATTGGACCGCCACCGAGCATTCCTGCTGTCGTGAGAACTATACCACCTTTTCTAATTATATTCTTTCTTTGTCTCATGTTTCTTATCCAAGTTATTCTTTTCATAATTTTTTTCAGTTTTTCAGAGTTTTTAATGTACCTTTTATAATAGTAAATAATCTCTGTTGCCTGCTTGGCCATACCATCTATTGCTATAAAGTCCGCAAATTCTTCCAAGACCAGCAAAATTTCTTGCGCGCGTCCCACAGCAAACGTGGGGATTAGTGCGATATCGTTATTTGTCAACGCCTCTCTTACATATCTCTTTAATTTTTTTTCTTCGTCCTCTCTTTTCGGCTGTTTTTTATCACCATAAGTACTTTCTATGATAAGAACATCTGTTTTGTCTGGTAGCGAACACCCGTTCAAAAGTCTCGAGTCTTTCATTTTTATATCTCCGGTGTAAAAAATCTTTTTCTCCTTAGACATGAGTATTGAGGCGCTTCCAGGGATGTGTCCAGCATCAAAAAGCTCAATTTTTATACCACCTATTTTTTTCGGTGTTCGATACCTAATCGGTGTCGAATTTCTCATCATGCTCTTTAGGTCCCTTTTTGAAAATGGTAATCGCTCTCTTCTTTTTTTTGAGATCTTTAGTGAGTCATTAAGAAGTAGATAGCTCAGTTCTAGGGTCAAGTCAGTAGCAATAACTTTTGGTTCTCCCCTTTTAAAGAGTATTGGAACTGCTCCAGAATGATCCAAATGTGCGTGCGACGGAATAACAACATCTATCTTTTCTCTTGGTAGTATAGGATATTCAACGGGTTCTTCTTGCAGCTTTACGCCATAATCAAGCATGATATTAATTTTATTATCACTTATCATGATGCTAGATTTACCTACTTCTCCGGCACCACCAAGGAAAGTTGCTTTTATTTTCATCACCTTCTTGTTATATCTTATTTATTTTTTATTTAGACTTATATATAAGTCATAGTGATTGATTTTAAATTTTAATACCATATCTATTCATAGGAAATTATAGTGATTTCATGAATTTGGATAGAAAGCTCAGATTAATAAAAGGGGTAGCTGAGGAGATCGTTACAGAAGAAGAGCTACTTGAATTATTAGGAGAAAAAAAACACCCGATAGCGTATGATGGATTCGAACCGTCTGGTATGGCTCACCTGCCTTTTGGTATTTATAGGGCAATGAATCTGAAAGATCTCCTAGAAGCAGGGATACATTTCAAACTCTTGATTGCAGATTGGCATGCATGGATAAATAACAAAATGGGCGGAGACCTTGAGAGAATCCAACGAGTTGGAAAATATTTTGTAGAAGTTTGGAAAGCAGCCGGTGTGGATATAAAAAAGATAGATATTGTTTGGGCAAGTGATTTGGTAAATTCAAGCGAGTACTGGAAAAAAGTCGTTCTTATTGGAAAAAGCACGACACTAAAGCGGGCAACGCGATGTCTTTCCATTATGGGAAGAAAAGAAGGCGAGCTGAAAGACGTTGCTCAATACATCTATCCTATGATGCAATGTGCTGACATCTTTCAACTAGAAGCAGATATATGTCAGCTTGGTCTTGATCAGAGGAGGGTTAATATTCTTGCAAGGGAAATCGGTCCAAAACTTGGTTGGTGGAAACCTGTTGTTGTAAGTCATCATATGCTAATGGGATTACAGGGAATTAAAGAGCCCGAGGGATTTGATGAGAATAAAAACTTTGACAAGGAGATCAGCTCAAAAATGAGTAAGAGTAAGGTTTCTACAGCCATATTTGTTCATGATACTGAAGAAGAAATAAAAGAAAAGATAAGAAAGGCATACTGTCCGGAAAAAATCACTAGAGACAATCCTGTTATGGAGTATGCAAAATATCTCATTTTCAGATCATTCAAAACAATGAAATTGGAGAGGCCTGCAAAGTTCGGCGGGGATGTCGAATTTTCCAGTTATGGCGAACTTGAAAAAGCATATCTTCAAGGAGACATACATCCTTTGGACCTTAAGAACGCGGTGGCAAAATACATAAATCTTTTAATAAAGCCAGTCAGAGAACATTTCGAAAAAAATGAAAAAGCAAGAGAACTTTATGAATTTGTGAAAACCCAGCGAATAACACGCTGATATATGAGTGAGAGTATAATCAAATTATTTGTTGAACTTGTAGATATATTTTTTTCTTATGTAAGGAGTGCCTTTTTTTATTTCTATTTTTATTCCATCCTTTTTCAACAGTTCCATCTTTTTCTTAACTCCACCAGGCCCGGAGTAACCACCAATTTTCCCATCGCTTCGCACAACTTTATAACACGGGACCTTTTTCATGTCTCTATTGGTTTTCATGAACATGCCCACAGCCCTCGCAGATGTTTTTCCTATGCGCGCAAGCTCCCCGTAGCTTATTGCCTTACCTTTTGGGACTTTTTGTAAAAGCTTGTAAATAAGCTTTCCCTTACTGATATCTCTCTTCATGGTTATACACTAAAAAGACATTTTTAAATTTTTAATAATAGAGAATAACTAGGCTAATGGACAATTTTATAACAACATTTGGATATCAGACAAGTTGACTAGAGGTGTTTTAATGCTTGACATAAAAATGATAAGAGAAAACCCAGAAATAGTAAAGAACGATTTGAAAAAAAGGAGAGATGAAGAAAAAATCAAATGGGTAGATAACTTACTTGATTATGACAGAAAGAGAAGAGAATTAATTAAGAAGGTAGATGAACTGAAACACAAGAGAAATACTATCACCAAAGAGATAGCCAAACTCAAAGAAGAAGGAAAAGACATTGAAAAGAAAAAAGAAGAAATGAAAAAAATACCAGAACAGATTAAAACAATAGACAAGGAAATTAAAAAGCTCGATGAAAAAATTCGTTTCATATTAATGCGATTACCTAATATACTTCATGAGTCTGTGCCAATAGGAAGAGATGAACATGACAATGTTGTTGTAAAGGTGTGTGGAAAAAAACCCGAGTTTGATTTTAAACCGAAAAATCATCTGGACATTTTGGTCAATCTTGGACTAATAGAAACTGAGAAATCGGCCGAGGTGGCTGGACGCGGTTTTTTCTATCTAAAAAATGAGCTCGCTATTCTTGATTATGCACTTCTAAGATATGCACTCGATTTCATGAGAAAGAAGGGATTCGTTGTTATAGAGCCCCCATTTATGCTAAGAAGGAAACCCTACGAAGGTGTGACAGACTTGGGTGATTTCGAAGAAGTTATGTATAAAATAGAAGGAAGTGATTTGTATCTTATAGCAACAAGTGAACACCCGATGGCAGCAATGTTTATGGATGAGATCATAGATAAAGATAGGCTGCCAATAAAACTCACGGGTGTTAGTCCATGCTTTAGGAGAGAAGTTGGTGCCCACGGCAAGTACACCAAAGGGCTTTACAGGATGCACCATTTTAACAAGGTCGAGCAGTTTGTATTTTGTTTGCCCGAAGATTCTTGGAATTTTCATGAAGAGATTCAAAGGAATGCAGAAGAGATATATAATACTCTCGGTCTACATTATAGGGTTGTGAATGTGTGCACCGGAGATATCGGAACGATCGCAGCAAAAAAATATGACATAGAAATGTGGATGGCTGACGACACTTTTAGGGAGCTTGGTTCTAACTCCAACTGTACGGACTACCAGGCAAGAAGGTTGAATATAAAATACAGAAATAAACCAGGCCAGAAGCCTGCTGGTTTTGTTCATACACTGAACAACACGGCTCTTGCAACCAGCAGAACAATGATAGCGATTATAGAGCAATTCCAACAGGCCGATGGAACAGTAAAAATTCCTAAAGTGCTGTGGCCTTATACAGGATTTAAAGTTCTAGAAGAAAACTCTTGATGATAAAAACTGATGAGTGGCGAAAAAGTTTTAAATAGTTCTCCTATATTATAATGAAATTATTTAATTACAAAAATTTGGTTAACGGGTGGTGTTTTTGTGTATACATTAATTATAGCAGAAAAGCCAAGCGCAGCTCAAAAGATAGCAGAATCTTTAGCAGACAAAAAGCCGATCAAGCACGGGGAACGAAATGTGGTGTGGTTTGAATTTGAAAGAGACAAAAAACCTTTTGTTGTTGTTCCTGCTGTTGGCCACCTGTTTTCATTGAAACAGAAAGAAAAAGGCTGGACTTATCCAAGGTTTGATGTCCACTGGATTCCAAGCTTTGAGGCAAGAAAGTCTTCAGAATTTTCGAGAAAATATTTCGAGAACATAGTAAAGCTTGCAAAGGATGCAGATGACTTTATCGTGGCAACAGATTACGATACTGAGGGAGCTGTCATTGGTTTTAACATAATTCGGTTTATTTGTAAAAGGAACAATGCAAAAAGAATGAAGTTTTCTACAATGACCAAAGAGGATCTTGTCAAGGCTTTTATAAATGCTTCCAAGACTTTAGACAAAAATCTTATAGAGTCTGGATTGACTAGACATTATCTTGATTGGTACTGGGGTATTAATCTTACGCGCGCTCTTACTCTCGCGATCAAAAACGCTTCTCAGAGATTTAAGATACTCTCAACTGGTCGTGTTCAGGGTCCAGTTCTTCATATGCTGGTTCAACACGAAAAGAAAATAAAAGCATTTAAACCAAAACCATTCTGGCAAATTTTATTGAAGGTTGAAATAGGAAAAAAGATTTTTGATGCTGAATACGAGAAAGATAAAATTTGGGACAAAGCGAAAGCAGAAAGCGTAATGAAAAAAGCCAAAAAGAAAAAAGCTGTTGTAAAAAAGATTGAAAAGCGGGTACAAACACAAAAACCACCAAAGCCGTACAACACAACTTCGTTTCTTTCAGATGTTTATAGATACTTTGGTTACTCGCCTCAACAAGCTTTGAACATTGCAGAGTCTTTATATCAGGCTGGTCTGATTTCTTATCCAAGAACTGCTTCAGAAAAATTACCAGCATCTATTGGATATAAAAAGATTTTATCAAAATTGGCCAAGCAAAAAAATTATGAGAAGGATGTTAAAAGTCTTTTAGAGAAAAAAGATCTGAAGCCAACAGAAGGAAAGAGAAACGATCCAGCACATCCGGCGATATTTCCAACAGGAGAAAAACCAAAAAGACTTGGAAACAAACAAAAGGCTGTTTATGATTTGGTTGTTAGAAGATTTTTAGCTGTTTTTGGAGATCCTGCTAAAAGAGAGTCTATAAAAGTGGTCCTAGATTCTGGCGGAGAAAAATTCTTCTTGAAAGGAAAGAAAACGATAGAGCCGGGGTGGACTGCCTTGTATGGGCGCTATTCGAAAAGAGATGAGATAATTCTTCCTGACATTAAAAAGGGAGATGAGTTGAATATTAAAAAGATTGAACAGCTTGAGAAAGAGACTCAACCACCGCAACGGTTTTCTCAGGGATCGGTTTTGAAGGAGATGGAGAAGAGAGGACTCGGAACCAAGGCAACGCGCGCTCAGATTCTTCAGACTCTTTATAACAGAAACTATTTGATAGGAAAAAGTATTACTGTTACTGATCTTGGAATTAGCGTTTCGGATATTTTAGAAAAGAATGTCCCTGAAGTTATCTCGGAAAAACTGACAAGATATTTTGAAAAAGAAACAGAAAAAATAGAGCTTGGAAAAGAAAAGCGCGAAAAAGTTTTGGAAGAAGCGAGAAAAACTCTGACGAAAATTCTGAAGAAATTTAAAGAAAAAGAGGCTAAAATAGGAAAAGAGCTCACGAAATCTGTAATAGAAACGCAGGAAAAGCAGGCTATACTTGGTAAGTGCCCAAAATGTGGGGGAATACTTAAGGTCCACAAATCATGGCGGACTAAGAAACGATTCGTCGGTTGTTCTAATTACCCTAAATGTAAGTATGGTCAGCCACTCCCGAAAGAGGGGATTATTGAAGCTACAGGCAAGGTTTGCCCGGAGTGTGGTTCTCCAATAATACAGATAAGAAGAGTGGGAAAAAGACCGTTTAGAATGTGTATCGATATAAACTGTCCCACAAAAAAAGATTGGAGAGATGACAAACTCTTAGCAAAGGTTCAAGCCAAAAGTAAGGCGGAATCTAAAAAAGCAAAAAAGTTAGAAAAAAACAAGGAAAAGTAATTCGACATTACGCATAAATTACATTCTGAATTTGTTTTAGATTTAAAAGTTTTTTTCTGTTATACTAACTATAATCATAGCGTGGCCCGAGTTTGATAAAGGTGTTTATGTGGTAGAGTTAGAAACAGAAATAGCTGGTATAACTCTTAAAAATCCACTTGGTCTTGGTTCTTCTCGTTTGGGATATACTGGTTCACAACTTGTTCTTGCTGCAAAACAGGGATTTGGGTTTGTTGTGACAAAATCAATAAGTATTGAGCCAAGAGAAGGCTATGAGTCCCCATGTATATATAAAGGAAATGGATATATGTTGAATGCAGAGGGCTTGCCTAATCTCGGAATGAAACAAATCAAAAGGGAAATAGCTTTTTATAATGAAAATGCAGGGGAACATAGAGTCCCTCTCGGTGTCAGTATTTTTGGCTCTACTCCAAGAGACTTCGAAACAATTGTTGAATATCTTGACAGCGAAAAATTTGAATTTTTTGAGCTTAACTTATCTTGTCCACATTCCGATCCTACTAAAAAAGAGGCGTGTTATCTGATTGGTCAAGATCCAGATCTGACTGCTGAGGTTGTCGAGGTCGTAAGAAAAAATACTGGAAAGCCGATATTTGTTAAGTTAACACCATCTGTTCTGAACATATCATATATAGCGAAGTGTGCAGTAAAAGCAGGCGCTGACGTTATCACAGCAACAAACACGATGCCTGCTATGGATGTAACTGTAAATGGTGACTCAAGAGGAAAGCCTGTTTTATCGAATACGACAGGAGGTCTCTCTGGTCATGCTCTTTTACCGATATCACTCAAATGTGTCTATAACATTAGAGATAGTCTTCCAATAACTCCAATAGTTGGGGTGGGTGGGATATGCCATGGAGAAGACATTGTAAAATATTTTTTCGTAGGAGCTAACGCCGTCCAAGCGGTTTCTGTTTTTTACAACGACGGCGGTTATAATAATGTTCGACGAATTTTAGATGAACTCAAACTCTATATGATAAAAAACGATTACTATAGAATAAAAGATATGGCTGGGCTTACTCATAAAAAGATTAGGTAAGTTATCTTTTTTGGGGTGTTTGCATGTCAGATAGTTTTTCTATAGACGGAATTAATATACAATGGTTGGGCCACGCTTCGTTTAAGATTAAAACCAATGAAAAGGTCATCTACATAGATCCGTATATTCTTAAAGATGCAGAGAAAGCCGATCTGATATTAATTACTCATGACCACTACGACCATTGCGATGCAGAAAAGATAAGAATGATAAAAAAAGAAAATACAAAAATATTTGCGCCTGAGTCATGCTCGGGAAAGATTCCAGAAGGCTTCGAACCAGTCGGGCAGAACGATACAAAAGTATTGGACGGTATAAAAATACAGACGATTCCTTCCTACAACATAGGAAAGTCGTTTCATCCAAAGGGAAGGGGCGTTGGGTTTGTGATAGAAATTAACGAAAAAAAGATTTATCACGCCGGTGACACGGACAAAATACCAGAGATGAAATCGCTTTCAGATATAGACGTTGCCTTGTTGCCAGTGGGAGGAACATATACGATGAATGCTCAAGAAGCGGCTGAAGCAGCAAAAGCTATAAAACCAAAGATAGCGATACCCATGCATTGGGGAAGTATCGTGGGTTCAAGAAAAGATGCAGAAGATTTTGCTGAATTGCTTAAGGATTCTGGTATAGACGTAAAAATTCTTGGATGAAAGCCAGAAAGAAAAATACAAATAACTATTATTAGAGAAACAATTTAAAACTTTTTCTTTTTGACAGATACCAAATATTTTATAAAGTTTAGTAATCTAAGTATCGAAGGGTTCAATGAACTTACACACGCCTATAAGAGGAGATGAAAGAAAAAAGAACTGCTTCTCTCCCTTCTTAAATTATTTTAGTAACAGGGGTGATTGAATGAATATAAAGGGAAGACATTTCTTAACACTCTTGGACTACAAGACAGAAGAGCTAAAAGAGATAATAGATTTGGCGATCGACATGAAGTCCGGCAAGACGGTTAAGAACTTACCGAATAAGACATTGGGCATGCTTTTTCAGAAGCCCTCAACAAGAACAAGAATTTCTTTCGAGGTTGGTATGACACAGCTTGGGGGCCATGCTATATATCTTGATTTCCGAACAACACAACTTGGTCGGGGTGAAACCATATCAGACACCTCAAAGGTTCTGAGTAGATATTGTGATATACTGATGGCTAGACTTTACAAACAAACGGACCTTGTTGAATTGGCAAATGCGTCGTCAATACCTGTCATAAATGCACTTACTGATTTATATCATCCCTGCCAAACAATGGCTGATATGATGACAGTTATAGAAAAAAGAGGAAAAATCAAGGGACTTAAAGTAGCCTTTTTGGGTGATTGCGGGTTCAACATGTGTAATTCTACCATAATAGGTTTTTCGAAGTTGGGAGCAGATGTTGTTGCGGTTTGCCCCGACAAAGACGTTTACACACCGAATCCTGAAATACTGAATGCGGCGAAGAAACAGGCTGCTGGTAATATAACTGTGGAACACGATCCGATAAGAGGGGTGATGAACGCAGATATTATATATACAGATACTTGGGTTAGTATGGGGCAAGAAGACGCTGAACAGAGAATAAAGGATTTGCGGCCATACCAGGTGAATGAAAAATTGGTCAGCCACGCCAGCAAAGATGTTTTAGTGATGCACTGTCTACCAGCACATAGGGGACAAGAAATAACAGACGATGTTATAGATGGGCCGCACTCGATTGTATTTGACGAGGCAGAAAACAGGCTGCATGTACAAAAGGCTATAATGGTGTCTTTGATGGGAGTTTGAGTTATTATATAAAATTATTTAGTTGGTGATGAGATGAAAAAGATGGATATAATATCAACACGAAATATGAGTAGAGATTTTATTGAAGATGTCCTTGAAAAAACTAAAAAGATGGAGCCAATTGCCAAAGCAAAAAAACAGGTAGATATGCTAAAAGGTAAAACACTAGCTACTCTGTTTTTTGAGCCATCGACAAGAACAAAATTGTCTTTTATGGCTGCAATGAATCTGCTCGGTGGAACTGTTGTTGGTTTTGATGATCCGAGGACGTCGTCTGTGAAGAAGGGTGAAACGCTTGCAGACACCATAAGGGTTGTTGAAGGATACGCAAATGCAATAGTTATCCGACATCCAAATGAAGGTGCGGCGGCATTGGCTGCAAAATTTAGTGAGGTTCCTATAATTAATGGTGGAGACGGTTCTAACCAACATCCAACGCAGGCTCTCTTGGACATGTATACAATTCTTAAGGAAAAAGGAAAACTCGATGGCTTGAAGGTGACGCTTGCCGGAGATTTGAAGTACGGTAGGACAGTTCATTCTCTTGCATACGCACTAAGTAAGTTCGATGTTTCATTCGTATTTGCTTCTCCACCATCACTCAGGATGCCACGATGGATTGTTGCCGATTTAAAATCATCTGGAATAAGTGTCAAGGAAATAAATAGCATAGAAGTAAAGTCTGATGTTTTATATCTGACAAGAATACAGAAAGAGCGATTCCCTGATATAGAAGAATATCAACGGGTTGCCAGCGCGTATATCCTTGACGAAGAGACATTAAAGGAACTTGGAGAAGAAACGATGATAATGCATCCTCTACCAAGGGTTAATGAAATATCACCCGGGGTTGATAATGATAGAAGAGCAAAATATTTTGTTCAATCTTTTTACGGTGTTCCTACTAGAATGGCCCTGCTCGCAATGGTTATGGCCGACATATGAAAGGGAGGTATTATCATGAATGAAGAATTGAAAGTGAGAAAAATTGAAAATGGCATTGTTCTAGATCATTTGCCAGCTGGTAAATCGCCAGACATTATGAAAATATTGGGTGTAGACAACCAGACAGAGGAAACGATAAGCATTCTCATGAATGTTTCAAGCACAAGACAGAACAAAAAAGATATAATAAAAATAGAAGGCAAAGGTTTTGAAGATTTGGTGGTCGATAAAATAGCATTGCTTGCTCCCGGGGCGACTGTCAATATAATAAAAGACTTTAATGTTGTTGAGAAGAGAAAGATAAAAATACCTGATGTTATTGATGTTGTAAGTTGTCCAAATCCTTCTTGCATAACAAACCAGAGAGAACCAGTAAAACCAAGACTTCTAGTGGAGGCTGCTGACCCGCTTAAAGTAAGATGTTATTACTGTGAACGTGTTTTTAACGAGCACGATCTCTTGGAGAAGTTGTAAAGATTCTAAAACCCAGCAAGATTATCTATAATTGTTGATTAGATTGCAGAACTCTTCAGCAGCTTTTTTCTGGTCATCTGCGTACATGATAGAGCGGCCAACATGAATAAGTATGTTTTTTCCAGCATTTCTCAATATCTTTTTAATATCTCCTCCTTGTGCGCCAATACCAGGACATAAAAATACCCTATCATTACCAACAATAGTTCTTATCTTTTTTATGTTTTCATCTGTTACATGACCAGTCGCACCAACAACACATCCATCTGCGTCGCTATTTTTAATTTCATGAGCTATTTTTTCATATAGTGGCATTCCATTACTCATAGCTTCTTTCTGGACCCAAACAGAATCTGGGTTTGACATAAGTGTAAGACATATCAAACCGAGTCCTTGCGCATGCGCCTGTTTTGTGGCTTCTTTTATGTTTCCTGCGAATGGAGAAAATGTTAAAGCATCGAAACCAGCCTGCTTTATCCAGTATAGTGCAGACGCGTTAGTAGAGCCGATGTCTCCGAGTTTATGGTCCAATATACTAACGAGTCCGTAGTCATGTGCTCTCTTGTTTATCTTTTTTATTTGATTAAGTGTTAACGGAAAGAGAATGAACTGCGTGTTTGGTTTTATAGCACACGCGTAGTCCCCCGTGTTGTCTATTAGTTCCATACAAAAATTGAAAAAAAGCTCACTAATTTTTTCCATGTCAGTCGGCTTTTCTTTTAGTTTCATGTTATCCAGAAGGGGGTCTAGTCCGACAGAGATTATGCTGTTTTTTTCATCACGCGCTTTTTCATATTTCTCTATGAAATTCATCCTTCTTCACCAAAATCTTTCTCTCCAGAGGTCCATTTTCTATCCCAAGCTATGGGGTCTTTCAAGAACTCTGCCACTACTCTATATTCATCCTCAGAAAAGTAACCCTTTCTTTTGGTAAGGTCTAAAGTATTTTTCCAGTCGGTTAACCAAAATAATTCGACACCGGCTTTTTTCATTTTTTCAAGAATTACCGGTCTTCCATAACTGAAAACAACCATGCAATATTTAGGCACACCGCCATCATTTCTTATGCCATTGAAGAAATTAATTTTACTATTTCCATCTGTAACGAGGTCTTCGACCAGAACCACCCGATCATCTTTTTTCAAAACGCCTTCGGTTTGTTTTCTTTCTCCATATTCTTTGGGTTTTTTCCTCACATATATTAATGGCTTTTCGATTTTCTGCGAGAGAAATGCAGCGTATGGTATTCCTGCTGTTGCTCCTCCAGCAATCACATCTATATTCTCTAATCCAATGTCTTCTTTAACTATTTTTTCGAACAGCTCTATTATTCTTGTTCTCTCCTTTGGGAAGGATATTATTCTTCTACAGTCAACATAAACAGGAGAGTGTATTCCCGACACAAGAACAAAAGGGGTCTTTATGTTGACAGAAATAGCTTTAACCTTCAAAAGTATTTCAGATATCTCATCTCTCTCCGCTTTTGATATCATAAAACCACCCCATCTTCCATAATTATTTTACCTTCTGATATAGTCATAACAGGACAACCTTTTAATTTGAATCCTTCAAACGGGGACCAACCACATTTTGTATACAAGTTATCTGTTTTTATTGTGTAATGTTTTTTCATATCCACTACAGTTATATCAGCAAAAAATCCCGCTTCTATAAATCCTCTTTCTTTTATGTCAAATCGCTTTGCAGGATTTTCGCAGCAAATCTCCACGAACCGCTCGAAGCTTAACAATCTTTTGTTAACAGCATCGATCATTAAGCCTGCTCTGGTTTCGACGCCAGGAACCCCGCCCGGTGCTGTCCACACGCTTTGCGATTTTTCTTCTATTGTATGTGGAGCGTGGTCTGTTGATATCATGTCTATGGTACCGGCACTGATGGCTGACCACAGTGCAGCTTGATCCTTTTTGGTTCTTAGCGGCGGATTCATCGATAAAAAAGCTTTCTTCTTTCGCATATTAGTTTTTGTAAAAAATAGATAATGTGGACACGTTTCTGTCGTCACGTCCAATCCTTGCATTTTAGCGTTCTTTATTAATTCTATCCCACCAGCAGTTGTTAGATGGACAACATGAAGTTTTGTGTCATAAACTTTTGTCATACTCAAAGCCTTTTCTATTGCCTTTATTTCTGATTCGGGTGGTTTTGTGTTGGCGTAGCTTTCAGGGAGGTCTTCTATTTTATTTTTCATCGCGGCTTCGTTTATCTCTGGCGTTTCTGCGTGGACAGCAAGAACCTTTTCTGTTTTTGAAACGGTCTCGAAAGCATGTTCCTGTTTTTTTACATCCGTCAGAAGCAGGTCACCAGTGCTCTTGCACATGAACATTTTATACCCACACACAATATTTTTGACTTCGCCTAAAGTTTCAAGATTACTTGGTCCAATGCCAAAATACAATCCAAAGTTTACTATTGATTTCTTTTTCGCTATTTCTATTTTTTCTTTTAGTCTTTCCGGTGTTGTAATCGGCGGAACATTGTTAGGCATGTCAAGAACGGTCGTTACACCACCGTGTGCCGCTGCTTTTGACCCACTAGTCCAGTCCTCTTTGTAGGTTTGGCCCGGGTCACGAAAGTGGACGTGGGGGTCTATGAGTCCTGGTATGATTATTTTTCCAGAGCAGTCAATAGTGTTATCTACAGCGGGTTTCTCTTTTGTAATTTTTTCTATCCTCTTACTGAGAATCAGGTTGGCCTTGATAAGACGGCCCTTTATAAAAACTTTACCATTTACCAAGGCAAGCATAACTTCCATACTCCTTTATCAGCTTCTCCAGTTGTAGTATTCTTTCACTGTTACTTTTCTTCCACTCTTAAGGCGCGCAAATTTTCCCAGTTCTGTCATTTTTCTAAGTTGTTCTGAAGAGAAGACAGGACCATCTTTACAGACTCGAAAACCATTTATGACGCACTGACCACACACCCCAAAGCCACACTTCATAAAGCGTTCGAGAGAAGCCTGGGTTTCTATTCCATGTTCTTCGGCTATATCAAACACGGATTTTATCATGGCCTCTGGTCCACAGGTATAAATTACATCAAATGTTTTTTCTTTTAGAAGTTTTCTTAATATGTCTGTTGCGTAGCCTTTTGCTCCCGAGGAGCCATCATCTGTTGCTATATAAAGTTCGGAAGCTTTTCTCATTCTTTCTATAAAGAGTAAATCCTCAGACGTCTTTGCACCGATGATAACTACGCAATTTTTAATCATCTCAGCCAGCGGTGCTAGCGGTATGATTCCGCATCCCCCAGCAATGATGCATGCATTCTTTTTCAACGTGAATCCATTACCATAAGGTCCCCTTACTCCTATTCTATCTCCGACAGAAAGTCCAAGCATTTTTTTTGTAAATTTCCCCTTAGGCTGTATAGTTATAGCAGTATCATTTCCTATATAAGATAAGCCAAAAGGTTTTTCATCAACTCCGGGAATCCATACCATGATGAACTGACCCGGAGCTGCCCAAATCTTTGTATCGAGAAAAAAAGTTTTTATTTTTCTCGTTTCATCGACCACTTTTTTTATTTTTACAGTTCTTGGCAGAGCCGTGTATTTCGCAAAATTATTAGCAAGATTATTGGGGTCTGTATTATGACTCATGCGCAGCACCTATTATTTGTTTTATGCTACTATAACCATTATCTCTCATCCATTCATGAGCTTCAGCACAGATTTTTTTGAAAACATCCAAACCGCGGTAATATATTGCAGAGCCGACACCAACGGCAGTTGCACCAGCCATTATCATTTCTATCAAATCTCTTCCATTTGTGATACCACCCATGCCGATTATTGGAATGGAAACTGCTTCGTATATATCATAAACGCAACGAATTGCGATGGGTTTTATTGCTGGTCCAGAGAGCCCGCCTTTTTTGAAAGCCATCACCGGTTTTGCTGTTTCTATGTTTATTATCATCCCCGGACCCACGGTGTTTATAGCTGAAATACCGTCTGCCCCGGCCAGCTCAACAGCCTTTGCTATTTCTTTAATATTAGTAACATTTGGAGAAAGCTTAACTATGATGGGTATTGACACGGCATCTTTGACCTCCTGAACAAGACCACTTAGAAGCTCTGGGTCAGCATAATATGGTTTTCTGTGAACTACATTGGGACAGGAGATGTTAATCTCGATAATATCTACACCAGCTGCTTCTCCCATTTTTGCGACATCGACAAAGTCTTGGTTATCATCACCTATTGTATTGAGAATCAGTGGAATCTTCCTCTTTTTGACTTCTTTTATCTCTTCCACGTATTCGTCTATTCCAGGATTCGAGAGACCGACGGCATTTATCAGACCATATCCAAACGACAGCACTGTTGGATTTGCATGCCCATTTCTTTCTTCAAGACTTATCGATTTTGTCGTAACAGCGCCCGCGCCATTCTCATAGGCTCTTATTAGGGAGTCGGCAGAAACGCCAAGAAAACCGGCGGGCATTATGGTTGGGTTTGAGAGATTTATACCGAGCAACTTTGTTTTAAGACTTTTCGTAGTTTCAAACAATTACCACACCTCAAAAATATTTAATTTATATAATTTATTAAATTATTAAAATGCAAGCTAATGTGTGGCAAATCACCTAGTTGTTTTAGTAAACATATGTTGTGAATAGGTTGTAATTATATGATAGCGTTGGGAAGCGACCATGCTGGTTTTGGGCTGAAAGAAAAAATTAAGCAATATTTAGAAAAGAAGGGACTAGAGATAAAAGATTATGGGTGCTTTTCTGAAGAATCTGTTGACTATCCAGATTATGCAGAGAAGGTTGCTAGAGCAGTTTCAAGCAATGAGGCAGAAAAAGGTATCCTCATATGTGGCACAGGTATTGGCATGAGCATAGCTGCTAATAAGGTCTCGGGGATAAGAGCAGCGGTTTGTTGGGATGAAAAATCTGCTGAAATGAGCAGACGACACAACGATGCAAACATTTTATGTATAGGAGCGAGACTAATAGACCAAGAGCTTGCACTAAAGATAGTCGATATTTGGCTTAGCACAGATTTTGATGGCGGAAGACATGTTAAAAGGGTTAAAAAGATAAACGCTATTACTTATGAATAGGTGAATGCTCATATGGTCAGAGCGAAACTACAAGTGGCACTCGATTTCACGAAAATAGAAGATGCTATAAAGATAGCAGATGCTTGCAAGGATTATATTGATTTTGTTGAGGCGGGAACACCACTTATCAAGGCAGTTGGTATGTCTCTTGTTAAAAAAACAAGGGACGAAAACCCAGACAAGACAATTGTTTTAGATATGAAACCAATGGATGTTGGAGAGCTCGAAATGGGTTTGGCAATAAACGCAGGCGCAGATATTGTGTTAATACCCGGAATTGCTCCTTTATCAACGCTTGAAGAGTGTATAAATACAGCGAAAGAAGCTGGTATCAAGGTTTTGATAGACGAGACAGGCATGGAGCAGTTGCTCGGAAAGGATATGATGCTCAGCCGCATGAAAGACATCAAAGCAAGATGGCAAGACATTATTGTTGACATGCCTGAAGATGCGATAAAGATACATGGCTATAAATTCAAGGAAATTGGTCTTGAGGCTGTTAAGAAATTAAGAGAACGTTATCCAGACAAGGTTATTGTTGCTGATCTGAAAACAATATCTTCTGCCGATAAAGAGTTCGAGGCTGCTTTCAAGGCAGGAGCAGACATAGCATGTATCATTGCTGCGACTTCAGACGAAGAGATAAAAAAAGCTGTTCTCGTTGCCAAAGAGCATGGAAAGAAGGCGATGGCTGACCTAATTGGTATACGTGATCATGTGGGCGAGGACGGCGTTATTAAGAGAGCCAAAGAGTTGGAAAACTTGGGTGTAGATTATATATGTTATCATGTTCCCATAGATGATCAAGTTCGTGGAAAAGAGGTCCCACCAGAGAGCATAAAAAATATATCTGCTGCTGTGACTATACCGGTTGCCTGTGCTGGTGGCATAAACCCGAATACAGCCGAAAACATCGTAAAAGCCGGTGCAGAAGTTATAATAGTCGGCGGCGCGATAACTAAAGCGTCAGACCCCGGCGCTGTTGCTAAGAAAATAAAACATATGCTGTCATAAGTCGTAAAATTTTGTTCGGATGAAGTTTATATATGTAATTATATTTATATTTCGATGAAGAGGCGATTTCATGAAATTGACAAAGCAAGCTATTAAAGAAATCCTACAGCATGTTAAAAAAGTCACAGAAGATATAAAGGGAGAGCAGATAGAACAGCTGATGGAAAAGCTTATTTCTGCGAGAAGGGTTTTTGTTTATGGTACTGGACGTTCTGGTCTTGTTTCAAAGGCTTTTGCCATAAGGCTGGCACATCTTGGTATAGAGGTTTTTGCGGTGGGTGATACTATAACACCCCCAATAGGTAAAGGCGATGTTTTGTTTTGTGTCTCTGGCTCTGGTAAGACAGAGTCTGTTGTCCTGTTGGCAAAAACAGCAAAGAAACTTGGCGCAAAAGTAATTTCTATAACATCAGACACAAAATCCAGTCTGGCAAAAATATCAGACATCGTTCTACGCATAAAAGGGCGCACAAAGAACGACATACTTAAAGAAGAAAAGGATTACTTGGCAGCTCAGATAAAAGGAAAAGATTCACCGCTTTCTCCAATGGGAACATTATTCGAGGATTCTTGCTTATTGTTTTTGGATGGTGTTGTCGTCGAGCTTATGAATAGAATTGGTAAAACAGAAAAGGATATGAGAAAAAGACATATGAATATGGAGTAACTTGTTTTACTTGGATTATTTTTTACAAACATTCAGAAAGTTCTTGAATATTTCGTATCCATATTCTGTATTTTCAACCTCTGGATGAAACTGTAGGCCATAGAGTGGTCTTTTTTTGTGTTTCATTGCTTGCACAGGACAATTCTCAGAGTGAGCTAATATGTCAAAACCAGGGCATGTTTTTACAACGTCATTATGAGATTCCCACACAACAAATCTTTTTGGCAAACCTAAAAACAAGTCATTTGTTTTATCGACAATTAATTCAGCTTTTCCGTATTCTGGTACATCTGCTGCTGCGACAGTTCCACCGAAAGAGAGGGCCATCAGCTGATGACCAACACATATCCCCATCAACGGCTTGTTAAAATTTTTTATATAATCTCTACAAAAACCTAGTTTTTCAGCTTCTGATATTATTCTTGGCGCGCCACCTGAAAGAATAAGTCCATCAGCGTCTATCTTTTCTAATGGAGTGGTGTTTGGAATTATTTCTGTTTCACAACCCAAGTATCTCAACACACGGTACTCCCTGTGAGTCCATTGACCCCCATTATCAACGACCAAAACACGCACATCAATCACCCAACAACAGATAATGATTCATATATATTCTATGGTTCCGGGAGGTTTGTTCGTTATATCGTACACGACACGGGTAACTTTATCTTTTAGCTCGTTCGTTATCTTTGTTGAGATTTTCTGCAACACCTCATGTGGTATTTTACTATAAGCTGCGGACATACCATCTATACTATCTACCGCCCTTATGACGACCGTATATCCATATGCTCTTACATCACCATGTACACCAACGCTTTTTGTTGGCAGAAGAACTGCAAAGTATTGCCACGGTTTCTCCATTTTTCCTTCTGCAACAGCAGATTCTATTTCTTTTTCTGTTATTGCGCACGCTTCTCTTATTATATTCACACGCTCTTCTGTAACCTCTCCCACTATTCTTATGGCAAGACCTGGTCCCGGAAATGGCTGTCTCGTATATATTTCTTTTGGTATGCCAAGAACTTTTCCGACCTTTCTCACTTCGTCTTTATACAGCTCTCTTAGTGGCTCAATGAGCTTGAGTCCCATTTTTTCAGGCAGACCACCAACATTGTGGTGTGATTTGATAGTATCTCTTATTCCACCGCCAGATTCTATCCAGTCTGGTGCTATCGTTCCCTGAGCCAGGTATTTTGCCTCGAAATTTCTTGCCTCTTCTTCGAATATCCTTATGAAAAGTTCTCCACATATTTTCCTCTTTTTCTCCGGGTCTTTCACACCTTTCAAGGCCGAGAGAAATCTGTTCTTGGCGTCAACCATTTTTATTCTAAGGCCAAGGGCCTTGCCAATTTCTTTCATTCTTTCTGGTTCATTCTTTCGCATAAAGCCAGTATCGACGAAAATACATAGAAGACGTTCACCGACCGCCTTATTTACCAAAACTGATGTTGTAGTTGAATCGACTCCACCAGACCAGGCAATTATCACATTCCCGTCAACACTGTTTTTTATCTCCTTCACGGCTTCTTCGATAAACTTTTCTGGTTTGAATCCTATCACAAAATCACCTATAGTTCTACATCATACTCTTCTATCAATATCTTTTTTGTTGAGTCCACATCTCCTATAACAGATGCTTCTATATTATACTTCTTTGCGATCTTCATTATTTCTTCTTCCTTTTTTGCTATTACGCAAAAGCCAATACCCATGTTAAATGTTCTGAACATCTCTTTCTCATCAATATCGCCAAGTTTCTGTATCTCGGAAAATATTTTTGGTATTGGTAAAAGTTTTTTTATGTTATAACCGACATTTTTATTAAGTCTTTTTATATTCAGGAAACCACCACCGGTTATGTGGGCGAGCCCATGAATATTATTAAAATCTTTTTTCAGCATCTCAAGGACAGGTTTCACATATATTCTTGTTGGTGTTAAAAGTTCTTCAGCAACTGTTTTTTTCCACGGCAGCTTTTCATTTATTGTATATTTTTCAAAGATAACCTTCCTAGCCAAAGTCAGCCCGTTGGTGTGGATACCAGAACTTGCCAAACCGATTATTTTATCTCCCGGTTCTATCTTATCTCCGAGAACTAAACGATTTTTTTCTACAAAGCCGAGAGCAGCACCTGCCAGGTCAAATCCCTTATGGTCGATTCCTTTTATTATATCTTTTAGTGTTGCTGTTTCACCACCCACTATTGCGATGTCTGCCTGTTTTGCTCCTTCCAAAAGGCCTATACCTAGCTCTCTCATTATTTCTGGATCGACCTTTTCCATAGCTAGATAGTCAACAAGTGCTATCGGCTCCGCACCAACACAAATGATATCATTAACGTTCATTGCAATCATGTCTATGCCAATGGTGTCATATTTATTGGCGAGCTGTGCGACCAGGACTTTTGTTCCAACACCATCTGAAGAAAGAACGAGATATTTATCGTCGAATTCTATAAAATTTGCGAAGTGGCCTATCTCTGATTTCGGTTCCCCTGGCTTTCCACGCCTGAACTCGAAGCTTTTTTTAATGATATCAACGAGACATTTTATCGAGGTGGCTTCTCTATCTATATCAACACCAGCCTTTGAGTATGTCATTCCCATTTTCTCACCACGATTGTGTAAATAATTGTGTTCAGAGACCAAGCTTGGCTCTCCAAAGTTTTGTTATTTTTTCTGTGGTTTTTGTTGCCGTGCCTATGTATGTTTCTATGTTGCGAATTGTCTTTATCTTCTCTTCCGGCATGTTTTCCATAAGTTCCCGAATTTTTTCATCTTTTTTTACCATTTCCAGAAGTGAAATCTTTTTTTCAATAGATTTACTAACAAGGTCTTTTACATATTTATGAGCATCAGGATGGCCGCTCATAGCAAGTATTATGTAAAGAGGTTCTGCGGCTATCATTCCGGTCATTTTAAGATTCATCAGCATGCGTTCTTTGTTTACAACGAGGTTGTCCATATTTTTTTTGGTTCTCTTGATAGAATAAACGAACGCGTTTATTATCTCTGGTATATAATACCTAGACGATGCAGAATTCGTAAGGTCTCTTTGATGTTCTGATAAGATATCCATATAGACAGAAACGATGTGTGGCATTACTGCCTTCCACTGCGAGACTATGTTTTCCCAGCTTACGGGGTTTCTTTTTTGAGGCATTGTCGAAGACCCGACTTGTTCTTGGCTAAACATCTCAGAAACTTCAGCTATTTCCGTTCTCTGTAGCTGTCTCATGTCATTTGCAAGATCAGCTATTATTGAAAACGCTATTATAATCTGAGAAAGATAGTCTGCTAGATATTCTGGTGGAACAATCTGTGTTGATATTCTTGCTGGTTTCAGTCCCAGTTTATCCATCATAATCTTTTCGATTTTTTCAGGAGATTCATAAATGATCTTCAGCGCGGCTTTTGTTCCAACAGCTCCACTTACCTTGCCCCGCAGTTCCTCTGAAGATTTTCTTATTTTTTCGATTGCCTCTCCCAAACGGTCAACATAACCAGATAGGTAGAAACCAAATGTTATAGGTTCTGCGTGTTGTCCATGCGTTCTCCCAATCTGGATAGTGTCTTTATGGTTTTCAGCGAGTTCAATCAACTTCTTTTCAAGTTCTATCATGCTGGGCAGTATTATTTTTTTAGTCACATCTTTCAGCATCAGTGCCTGCGCTGTGTTTACTACATCGTAAGACGTAAGCCCGAGATGAACAAAAGGTTTGGCTTTGTCAGACACATTATCAGCTAGAATAGATACCATCGCTCGGATATCGTGTTTTAGTTTAGCTTCTTTTTTCCTGACCAGTTCGGGCGTTACTATTTTAATATTCGTTTTTTTTACAATCTCTTCTGCCACATCCTTTGGGCATACTCCTATTTCTGCCAGTGTTTCAATGTAAGCAGCCTCGATTTCAAGTTTGTATTGAAGAAAAGCCTCGTCTGATAAGTATTGCTCGAGGTCTTTTACAAGGTATCTATAGTCGGTCGGATGAATCATAAAACACAACCTTAGGCATGAGTTTATACACGAACTTATATTTGTGGTAATTTCTTGCCAGTTATTCTTTCGAAGAGCTGAATGTAAAGTTTGCTCGTTTCTTCCACCAGTTGTTCTGGAAGTGGGGGAATAGGAATATCTTCACCTTTTTTACGTGCCTTATCCAACTTTTCTTTATATCCTGTTTTTCTGTAATATTGACGAACAAACTCTTTACTGAGTTGAATTATGTTTCCTTTTTCATATTCTTTTTTATCCCACCAACGGTCTTCATCCGCGGTGCCGAATGTATCAACTATAACAATCTCACGATTTTCATCGAAGGCAAACTCCTTTTTTCCATCGACATGCAATAGACCGTTTTTTTCGACTTGATTTGCTATTATCTGGTCTATTTTTATAACCAAATCTTTTATCCTTTCTATATCTTCTTTCGTCAGGCCGGCTAGCTTTGCTGCTTCTTCTTCAGTCAATTCTCTATCAACTTTTTCAAGTTTTGTTGTAAACTCCACAAACGGTTTTGGTATTCTTTCTCCATACTTGATTTTGTGATCATGTTCAAATCCGAGAACTTCCGGTTTGATTTCACCACGTTTTATTCTATCAAACAAGGACCCGGCAACAAACCAGCGACATATTACCTCCAGAGGTATGAAGTAGTTCTTATCTTCTATCGTGGGTTTTTCAATGACTCTAAATCTTTTGACTATCATCCCATTCTGGCCTTCAGTTTTTATAAAATGTGTCTTGATTCCCATCTTTTCAAGTTTTTCAAACCAGAATGCACTTGTTTTGCAGAGAGTTTCTCCTTTTCGTGGAATCTCGCTTGGTATTATTTTATCAAAAACTGATATTCTATCAGAAAAAATAAACTTCAACATATTTTCATCGTATTCGTAAACGTCTTTAACTTTTCCACTTTTCAAGAGCTTCATATCTTATACCCCCGGGTTTCGTGACTTGAAACCAACCGGCTTACCACTATAAACTACTTTTCTACACCCATTATACGAGCAGCGAGATGTGCCGCATTCTGTCCGTTATCGATACCCACACAAGCAACGGGAACCCCCTTTGGCATCTGTGCTATTGATAAAAGTGCATCTAGACCGCCGAGTTTTGCTGAAACAGGAACACCAATAACAGGCTTTTTAGTATGAGATGCAATGAAACCAGGAAGCGCTGCTGACAATCCGGCTATTGCGATAAACACATCATAATCTTTTTTTGCAAGCTCTTCCACTTTTTCTGGTTCTCTGTGCGCAGATGCTATCTCCAGGTCATACTCTATACCATACTCTTCAAGTACACTTATTGTTTTGTTGGCGATTTCCATATCAGATTTGCTCCCAACAACAACCAAGACTTTCATTTACCACACCCTTTCAGTTTTTCTTAATTAAATGTGTAACTAAACCTATAAAAGGAAATACGAAAATCGATGCAAACGGATTGACTGCCAAAAAGCTGAACCACATTGGGACCTGTGCCCCGAAAATCGTTCCAAGCTCTCTACTCCACTCAACAGTTCCTATTGTCTTACCCTTATCTTTGATACCAACTTTTTCACTTATGTATGAATACACCCAGATGTCTATGAACGCACCAGCGAAGCCGATCAGACCAGCCGCGACAAAGTAATGAGAAAGCGACGATCCGAAAAGCATGGTGGCAATGCCCAAACCATGAATCATCATGCCTATAGGTATCCATTGCTTTCTTTTCTGCTTATTTGAGATTCTACTGAGACCATACTCTGAAACTGCGAAAACAAGACACTCAAATGCAACAATCATAGAAATCATACTTTTGCTTAATGCCAGGATCTTCAGAGCATATCTTATGAAGAATATCAGAAATGCGTTGAATACAGCCATGTCTATTGTTTTATATATTAAGGGAAGAGGAATCTTTTTTACAAAGCTGAAAGAGAATTTGCTCGGCTTAATTTTTGTTTTAACCTTCAAAACCAGAAGACTAAGGACAATGCCCAATACGGGACATAAATAGAAAACGGTCTTTATTCCAACTCTATCTATGATAAATCCCGGCAGCAATAGTCCGAATATCCACCCAGCGCTTTGTATTGCTCCAAAAAGCCCAACAGCCCTATCTGGCTTTTTTTGAACATTTCTAAGAGCAAATATTATTATGATTGATAGTAGGAATGCACTTGATATACCAGCGATTACCTGGAGAAGCGCTATATTAAAAACAGATGTTGTCTGACCGATAAGAAACAAAGAAAAGGTGTATAAAATTATACCACCAATCAAAAATATTTTTTCACCATGCTTGTCTGAAAAATGTCCTATAATTGGTTTTATCAGAAAAGCAATTGCGTCTCCAATCGTGAGAAGAAGAGCATAGGAAACAAGAGAGATATTCAGCATAGAGAAATACATTGGCAATAGCATCATAGAAAATCCTGTCAGAACGGACTTGAAAAAACCCAATGTACCACCAAAGATAACCCTGTTTTCTATTATTTTATTTCCCATCAAAACTACCTCCATTTAACACCTTTTTGAATCCAGCCACGGTGAAGATAGAACCTGTGATACATATCACATCTTCTGCCTTGGTTATGTTTTTCGCATATTTCGCCGCATCTTTGATCTCTTCTTTTATTGTGATTTTGTCTATGTACCTCTTTGCTATACTCTTGATTTTTTCGGGTTCTGCTGCCCTGTTCATGACATTATGTCTTGTTATGATTAGTTCTTTCGTCAGCGGCGAGATTTCTTTAATCATTTTTTTGATATCTTTATCAGAACATATGCTAACCAAAAAAAATATTTTTTTATCTCCAAAAATCTCTGAAAGTGTTTTCTTCAGTGCTTCTATTCCATCTGGATTATGTGCGCTATCCAGGATTATGGTGGGCTTTTTCTGAATAGTTTCGAATCGGCCGGGCCAGGACGCTTTTTTAAGTCCTTTTATGATTTTGTTTTTATCGATACCAAGCAACTCAGCGCAAACAACAGCACAGCAAGCATTTAACATTTGATGCTGTCCTACGAGTTTTGTTTCTATATCATACTTTCCATTCAGGCCAAAAACAACAAATCTTTGATTTTTAAGTCCAATCTTTTTTTTCACGAAAGATTTTTTATTCAATACAATCAGATTAGATTTTGTTTCATTACATTTTTTTTCTATAACTTTTATTGCGTCACCGGTCGCAGACGTTATGACAGGCCTTTTATTTTTTATTATCCCTGCTTTCTCTTTTGCAATTTTCTTTATTGTTTTACCCAAGTAAGCGGTGTGTTCGAGAAACACGTTTGTAATGATAGATACTTCTGGTTCTACGACATTGGTCGCATCGAAGCGTCCACCCATTCCCACCTCAACAACTGCGAAATCAACTTTTTCTTCAGAAAAATATTTAAAAGCCAGAGCAGTTATAACCTCGAAATACGTTGGGTGTATTTTTATTTTTCCAGCAGCTTGTCTGATTTTTTTCATAAGCTTACAAACATCGTTTTTTGGAATTTTTTTACCATTTATGACTATCCTTTCCCTAAAGTCAATAAGATGTGGAGAGGTATAAAGGCCCGTCTTATATCCGCATTCTCTGAGAATAGAAGCAGTCATTGCACAGACAGATCCCTTTCCGTTTGTCCCCGCAACATGTATTGCTCTGAAGTCTTTCTCTGGATTTCCGAGAGCGTCTAGAAGTTTTTTGATTCTTCTGAGTCCGAGCTTGATACCGAACTTATTAAGGCTCGTTATATATTTTATAGTTTTTTTATATTCTAAATCACTGCAACTCACAAACCCACCGAACTGTTATGTTAATTATTATGTTGATATCTATTGTAATATTTTGACTCTTCTACCCTCAACCTTTAGTTTGTTTTCAGCAAATAGTTTGATCGCTTTAATTATTATTTCTTGCTCAGCTTTCTGAACCTTCTCTTTAAGTGAGTCCACTGTTTCACCCTCTTCTATAGGAACAGCTTTCTGTGCTATTATTGGACCGGTATCAGCGCCTTCATCCACAAAATGCAGGGTGCAGCCACTGACCTTACAACCATATTTAAGAATCTCTGCATGAACATTCTTGTCCATTCCACCGGCAAACGCGGGCAACAAGCTAGGATGTATATTCATTATCTTATTTCTATACTTGTCAACAAACCACTTGCTCAAATATCTCATATAGCCGATGAGTAGTATTAGCTCGACTCCGTTTTCATCTAAAATCTTTGCGACTTCTCTGTCAAACTCTTCTCTTTCTTTTCCTTTTGCTTCGAGGAAAACAGCTTTTATGTTGTGCTTTCTTGCACGTTCAAGCGCGTATGCATCTTTTTTATTGCTGATGACCACAGATATTTTTGCGTCTAATTCCCCCCTTTCTATCGCATCTATTACGGCTTGCATATCTGTTCCTCTGGTGGAAGCAAGAACACCTATATTTAGCATCTAATCACCTCGAAAATATTATACATCAAAACAAAATGTTACCATGTATAAATTAGTGTCTAAAACACCTGACACCGTTAAATATCATGCTGATACCATGCTCATTACACGCGTCTATAGATTCTTGGTCTCTTATCGACCCACCCGGTTGCATTATGGATGTTATGCCGTTCTCAGATGCCATATCAACAGCGTCTCTAAATGGAAAAAAAGAGTCTGATGCAAGGACAGCATTTTTTATGTCGAATCCCATTTCTTTCGCTTTTCTCAGAGCAGATTTTAGCGCGTCTATTCTACTCATTTGTCCTGCTCCAACTCCTATAACTTGCTTATTTTTTGCCAAAACTATGGCGTTGGACTTTACAAATTTCAATATTTTCCACGCGAACAACAACGATTCTAATTCTTTTTCAGATGGATTTTTCTTTGTCACAACCTTCAAGTCCTTTTTTTCAAGAGAACGATTATCGTATTCTTGGACTATGAAACCACCCGAAACTTTTTTTATATCTATTTTCGGATTTTCTTTACCAACGGGCCCTGTTTTTATCAGGCGAATGTTCTTTTTCTTCTCGAGAATTTTAAGGGCATCTTCGTCAAAGTCTGGCGCTATTACACACTCTATAAATCTTTTTGACATCTTTTCTGCCGTTTTTTCATCAACTTTTCTGTTAAAACCGACAACACTTCCAAATGCTGATAGTGAGTCACCAGCCCATGCCTTTTCAAATGCTTCTGTTATATTATCGGCACACGCAGCTCCGCAGGGGTTTGTGTGCTTGATTACAACAACAACCGGTTCGTCGAATTGCTTGACAACGCCAAGAGCTGAATCCAGATCGAGTATGTTTGTCAGAGAGAGCTCCTTTCCATGGATTTGCTCTGAGTTAACGAGAGACGTGATATTTTTTTCATCATACAAATCGTTACAAAAAGAATAAAATGCAGCTTTCTGGTGCCAGTTTTCTCCATATCTGAGGTCTTTTATTTTTCTAAGTTTTAGTATAATTTCATCGTCAAACATTCTATCCCAACCTAGACTTGTTTTTCAAGATAGTTTTTTATTGCTTTATCGTACTCTGATGTGCGCTTGAAAACCTTTATAGCAAGTTTAAGTCTTTGTTTCTCGGTCAGATCTCCGTTTTTTTCAAGCATTTCTATTACCCACCCATAATCATCAGGGTCCACTATAACTATAACGTTTTTGAAGTTTTTTCCCGCCGCTCTTATCGATGTTGGCCCTCCAATGTCTATGTTTTCCAATGCTTCGTCAATCTTTGCACCTTCATTCACAACCCGCTCGAAGGGGTATAAGTTGAATACAACAATATCTATTGGCTTGATATTATACTCTTTCAACTGTTTCATATGATTCATGTTGTTTCTAACAGCAAGAATACCGCCCTGTATCTTCGGCTGTATTGTTTTTACCCTACCGCCCAGCATCTCTGGGTAGTCTGCGTATTCATCTACGGGCGTGACAGGTATGTTATTTTCTTTCAGCAGTTTTGCAGTTCCACCTGTTGCTATAATCTCTATCCCAAGTTTTTTCAATCCTCTACCAAGCTCGATAAGTCCGGTTTTGTCCCAGACACTTATTAAGGCAGTTTTTGGTTTCATTCTACTCAACCTCATATATGTTTGCTTAGTTGTGCTTTGAAAAGCTGCACAAGATTGAAAAGCACCATCGAAACAGTCATCGGTCCGACCCCTCCAGGAACAGGTGTTATGTAAGATGCCTTTTTTCGTACGGCTTCAAAGTCCACATCACCAACAATCTTCTCTCCTATTTTTTTTATGCCCCCGTCTATTACGATAGCACCGTCTTTTATCATATCTTCTTTTATTAGTCCCGGTACTCCCGTGGCTGTTACTACTATGTCTGCTTCTAATGTATGTTTTTTAAGGTTTCTTGTCTTTTTGTGGCACACAGTTGGGGTTGCGCCCCTGTTTAAAAGCATTGCAGCGAGTGGTCTGCCGACAATATTGCTATGGTTAACTATTGTTACGTCCTTTCCCTCGACAGAAATTCCAATTTTTTCAAGCATTTTTATTATACCAAGCGGTGTGCAGGGCGATATTTTCTCATCACCAAGAATAAGATTTCCCATATTTTCTTTGGTCAGCCCGTCTACATCTTTATACGGGGATATTACATCTATAACTTTTTTTGTATCTATATGTCTTGGAAGAGGCAGCTGGACAAGAACACCGCTTACATTAGAATCGCTGTTCAGTTTTTTTATTATTTTTATAATTTCTTCTTCCTCTTCAGATTCAGGCAGCTCTATCTTTTTAAATTCTATCCCGACACGTCCACATGCTTCTTCTTTTTTTCTTACATAAATTTTTGATGCAGGATTTTCCCCCACGAGTATGACAGAAAGGCACGGCTTTGCTTCATATTTTTTCTTTAATTTTTCAACTTCTGACTTTATATTTTCTTCTATTTCTCTTGCAATTTCTTTACCGTCTATTATTTCAGCCACCATATTCACCAAATATTCCTCTACCAATTCTTACCATGTTTGAGCCTTCTTCTATAGCAATTATAAAATCGTTGGTCATTCCCATGGAAAGATAGTTCATTGCTTTTATTTTTTGCGCTTCATCGAAAAGTTTTTTCATTCTTTTGAAGTATATTCTTGTTTTCTCCGGTTCAATGTACGGTGCTATGGTCATCAGTCCCCTCACATTTATGTTCTTCAGTTTTATTACCTGCTTCAAAAAGTTCATCAATAATTCTGGCTTAACACCGAATTTTGTTTTTTCCTCGCCAATATTGACCTGGATAAGTACGTTCATCTTTTTTCCGAGCTCGCCACAACATCGGTTAATTTTTTCGGCTGTTTTCATTTTATCCAAAGACTCTATCATATCGAAAAATTCTACTGCCTTTCTGACCTTATTGCTTTGCAGGTGACCGATAAGATGTAGCTCGTAATGCGATGTGTTTGGGTACTTTCTAAGTTCTGACCATTTTTTTATCGCTTCCTGAACACGATTTTCCCCGAAAACAGCTAAACCACAACCCATCGCTTTTTTTATATCTTCTTCTGAGCGACCTTTTGTGACAGCAACTATTGTTACCTTGTCTTTACTTTTCTCATTTATGAGTTGCTTTATTTTTTTTACATTTTCTTCTATTGACATTTTACATCTTTTTTGTTGCATTTTATTTTGCATTTTATTATTTGGTTTGGTATCTACTCACCTAGTTCAGGATAGAGCGGAAACTCTTTACACAGTTCAAGTATATCTTCTTTTACTTTTTTTATCTTGGACTCGTCTTCATAGTTGTTAATGACCGTTGCAATACCTTCTGCTATTACTTTCATTTCGCTTTCCTTGAAACCCCGTGTTGTAATAGCGGGTGTTCCAAGTCTTATACCGCTCGGATTGAAAGGGGTTGCTGGTTCATACGGAATCGTGTTTTTGTTAACGAATATTCCAGCCTTCTCAAGTGCATTTTGGACAGCTTTTCCTTTACCTGTCAGATTCTTTTTTGTTAAGTCTATTAGCATCAGATGATTGTCTGTGCCATTTGATACAAGTTTGATTCCCAGGCTCATGAGCTCCTCGGCAAGAACCTTGGCGTTTTTAACTATCTGTCTTGCATAGTCCTTGAATTCTGGCTGCAGATCCTCGTGAAATGCGACAGCTTTAGCAGCTGTTATGTGGTCATGTGGCCCTCCTTGTATTCCCGGAAACACAGCTTTATCTATGGCTGTTGCATGTTCTTCTTTACACATGATCATTGCACCTCGCGGTCCTCTGAGGGTCTTGTGTGTGGTTGTTGTAACCACATCGGCAAATGGTACAGGGCTTGGGTGGACTCCGGCTGCAACCAGACCTGCTATGTGTGAGATATCTGACATATGATAAGCACCAACTTCTTCACATATTTCTTGAAAAGCTTTGAAGTCCAATGTTCTTGGATAGCAGGTGAGTCCAGATAATATTAGCTTTGGTTTAGCCTTTAGCGCAATTTTTCTTACCTCATCCATATCTATAAGTTCTGTTTCTCTATCAACTGCGTAAGGAATACATCTATACCACTTCCCGGAAAAATTAACAGGGCTTCCGTGTGTCAGATGTCCACCACAGCTCAGATCCAGACCCATAAATATATCACCGCGTTCTAAAAGCGCAAAAAAGCATGCCATGTTTGCTGGACTTCCTGAATATGGTTGAACATTAACATGCTCTGCACCAAACAGTTTCTTAGCTCGGTTGATCGCCAGTTCTTCAACAACATCAACAAACTCATTACCACCATAGTATCTCTTATGGGGATAACCTTCTGAATATTTGTTTGTAAAAATTGTTCCCATCGCTTCTAACACCGCCATACTTACAAAATTTTCAGAAGGTATGAGTTCAACACCATTTCTAATTCTTTTAAGTTCATTCCTAACGGCTTGTGCTATTTCTGGGTCTGTTTTTTCTAAAAATTCTAACATTTTACCACCTCTAATTTATTTCTTATCGTTTTCATTGGCTTTTATTATTCTTTTTTCTGTTATTATCATATCAACCGGAACATCATGGTCTTCCTGAGGGATATCGTCTATGACCTGCAACTCGAATGCAAGCCCGACCTTCTTTGTGTTTTTCATTGTATTTAACAATTTATCGTAATATCCCTGTCCAGAACCTATTCTGTTTCCACTTTTATCAAATGCAATTCCCGGAACAATTACAAGGTCCACTTTTTCTGGTTCAATCGGCCTGATGAATTTGTTTTCTGGCTCGAGTATGCCGTGTGTTCTTGGAGTCAATTCTGAAAAACTTTTTATAACAGACAACTTTAGTATCTTGTTCTTTTTGTCGGTTATCGGTACTATGACATTTTTTTCTCCACTACTGAGAAGCTCTTCTATGATTCTATGCGTTTCTACTTCATTTTTTGTTGAAACGTAAAATAGGACATTTTTTGCATTCCTGAACTCAGCGGTTTTTTTCAGTTTTTCTTGTATGGTATAACTCTTGCTGAACACATCTTCTCTGTTCATGACTTCCCGTTTTTTTCTTATCTCTTCTCTAATTTTTTGCTTCATTGCGAAGCTCCTTCATATGTTCTACTCTTTTTTGTATTAATGCTCTGGTTCCTATATCGGACCGATAGTGTATTGGTCCGTCGATACTAGTCAGAGCAGCCTGTGCAATCTTTTCAGCTTCTTCTAAAGTTTTTCCCACACCGACACACGCGATTGCTCTGGACCTTGTCATATATAATCCATCTTGACGCTTATCAACAGATGCGTAATACAAGCGCGCATCTTTTGGCAGATTTTTAATGGCAATTTTTTGGTTTGTAACAGGATTTTCCGGGTATCCTTTCGGAACAGCGTATTTGCAAACCGTTGCCATATTCGAGAAAATTATATCTATATCAGAAAGTTTTTTGTTCACTATAGCTTGGCAAACATCCACGAAATCCGTTTCCAGCAAAGGCAAAACATTCATGGCTTCTGGGTCACCAAATCTGGCATTGAATTCTAGTATCTTTGGCCCCTCTTTTGTGAGCATAAAACCTCCATAAATTATACCTTTGTATGTAATCCCTTCTTTTCTCATTGCTGCTACAACTTCTTCTATAACTTTTATTGCAGCGTCTCTGTCTTCGGCTGTCATAAAAGGTAGCAGGTGGTTTGAGTCAGAATAGGAGCCCATACCACCAGTGAATGGTCCGTTATCTCCCTCATATGCGAATTTATGGTCTTGGACAAGGGGCATTGGTTTTACAACCGAGCCGTCTGTGAATGCCTGTAAGGTGAACTCTTCTCCTTCCAATCTTTCTTCAACAAGAGCTTTGTTAAATCCGCTTATTCCTTTCTCTATTATTTCTTTTCCATACTTCTTAGCCTCTTCATTGCTTTTTAGTTGGCCATCGAGTTTTGGGTCAACTATTTTGACCCCCTTACCCCCAGTAAGACCAAGTGGCTTAATGACGACGGGCTTGCCAAAGCTGTCTATAAAAGAGCAAAGTTCGTCAGCATCGTCAAAAACTTTTGATACAATTCTTCCAGATGTTTTATATTTTTCCATCAAATTTTTGACAAAAGATTTGTCTGTTTCCAATCTCGCCGCTGACTTGGAAGGACCAACGCAAGGTATACCAATATCTTCCAGAGCATCTGTTACGCCAGCTTCTAGTGGGGCCTCTGGTCCAATGACAACCAAATCAATATTCTTTTTCTTCGAAAATGATAGTATGAGATCGGCATCAGTCACTTTACCGACAGTAAAATCTTCGGATAGCTCTAATATACCGGGATTTCTTGCACCGACCACAGCATAGAGTCTTGGTTTATATTTACTTCTAGCCAAGGTTTCAAAAATAACATGCTCTCTTGCACCATTTCCAATTAAGAGAATTTTCATTAGACCACCCGAGATCTTTCCTCCTCTCTTATTTTTTCAAAACGAGAAATATCTGTTTCGCTTATATTGGTTGGATAGTTGCCCGTCAAGCAAGCTGTACATATTGAGTTCATGCCAATTGCTCTTTTAAGCCCTTCTATTGTCTGATAAGTGATAGAATCTGCTCCTAAAAACTTTCTTATCTCCTCAACACTTTTGTCAGATGCTATGAGCTCTTTTCTGGTGGCTATATCAATACCATAAAAACAAGGGTATTTTATAGGAGGACACGTCACGACAAGATGTATTTCTTTGGCGCCATACTTTCTGAGGAGGCTCACCAGTCTTTTGGATGTTGTGCCCCTCACTATGCTATCATCAACAAGCGCTATTTTCTTACCTTTTATCTCCGACGTAATAGGATTGAGTTTAAGCTTAACTGCATTATCTCTCTTCTTTTGGGCAGGCATTATAAATGTTCTTCCAACGTATCTGTTTTTTATCAAACCTTCTCTATATTCTGCTCCAATTGCTTTTGCAAATCCCATAGCAGCTGTTCTTGAGGTATCTGGCACAGGAATCACCACGTCAACATCTTTGTCCCATCTCTTGGCGAGCTCTTCTCCCAACCTGAGTCTAACATCGTACACACTCCTACCCTCTATTGTAGAATCTGGTCTTGCAAAATATACCCATTCGAACATACAGGGAGTTTTTTCTCTAGCGTCTATTATTTTAGAGTGAATCTTTCCGTTATTGTCTATAAATATTGCTTCACCTGGTTTGACATCTCTGATATATGTATAATCAAGCAGGTTCAATACAACAGTTTCTGACGCGAATATGAATCCTGAGTCATTCTTACCGAATATCATTGGTCTTAAACCGTTCGGGTCTCTAAACGCTAAAAGACCATGACCATTTATGATAGCTACCGCAGAATAACTTCCATTCAGTTTTTTCATCAGCGGGCCAAGTGAGTCAAAAACCTTCCCTATGGAAAAATCGCCAGAAGTTCTAGACATTTCATCAGCAAAGACATTGAGTATGAGTTCTGCGTCACATCTGGATGTGAGTTGTCTGTGGGATTCTTTTTCCAAGCTACTTCTTATTTCTTCATAATTTGCTATATTTCCATTGTGAGCCAATGCTATGCCAAAAGGGTAGTTGACAAAAAACGGTTGAGAATCATTTTCTATGTCAAAACCGATTGTACTATATCTAACATGACCAATACCAACATTTCCTTTAAGAGATTTTACATCACTTTTACTAAAGACATTGCTGACCAATCCAGCATTCTTTTTTATATGAAATCGGCTTCTGTCTGATGTTATGATACCACTCGAGTCTTGCCCACGATGTTGTATGCTCAAAAGACCGGTAACAAGTTCTTCCGCCACATCTTTCCCGTTCAATTTTATTATTCCTATGAACCCACACATTTTATTCACACTAAAATTTTTTTCTTATGTAATCTACAACAGATTCAAATATTTTTTTTCCATCCCCATTTTCATCTCCTTCAGTTCTTGTCCAATCCGGGTGCATATATCTATAAAATACCCTCTCTGGATGAGGCATCATACCCATAACGTTACCATATCGATTACATATACCCGCAATATTATAAACAGATCCATTTGGGTTCCAAGGATATCCCGCGTAATTGCCATCGGGGTCTACGTACCTGAAAACTATCTGGTCAGCATCTATCAACTTTTGAAGTATTTTATCTTCCTTTCCGGATGGGAACATAAGTTTTCCCTCTGCGTGTGCACAGGGTATTTTCAGGATTCGTCCCCCTTCGATATTTTTTGTGAAAACACACTTCCCTCTGCTAACATTCTTAATCAAAGTAGGCCTGCACTCGAATCTGAAAGAATCATTAATATTCAGAACAGCTTCCGGATATTCTGATACATAGCCATCTGTTGCTGGAAGCAGACCAGTTTCAACCAGGACCTGAAAACCATTACAAATACCAAGGACAGGATATCCATCTTCGACAAATTTTTTGAGTTCTTTCATGAGTTTGCTTTTTATTCTGGCTGCAAAAATCGCACCCGCTCTGACATAGTCTCCTGCAGAAAACCCACCCGGTATTATAAGTGCTTGATAATCTAAAAGACTTCTTTTTTCATGTTCGCCAGTTAACTGATTCAGATGAACAAATTCAGGTTGGGTCCCAAGTCTTTTGAAGCATTGATATATCTCTTGCTCGCAATTTGTTCCCTCCATTCTCAATACGCAAATCTTTATATCTTCTGTTTTCATCTCATCGCCAACTTCAATCAAAATGATTTGGCTAGTTGACTAGTTGGTATATTTTGTTATACCAGAGTTCCATACTTTTTTAATCTTATCAATTGGAATATCTACAATCTTCTTGCCTTTGTTTTTTATTACCAAACCATGTCCGGAAACAATCCCGAGCTTGAAAAATTTAACGCTATTTCTTTTCATAAGCCTTTCGAATTCTTCTTTCTTTTTTTCTTCTATCTCAACAACCCACCGCGTGTTTGACTCAGAGAAAAGCTTGTAGTCTGTTCTTATATCGGACATATCACCGATATCTATCTCAACCCCAACATCACCACCAATCATCATTTCTGCTACGCAAACAGCAAGACCGCCTTCTGAGATATCATGACATGATTTTACGAGACTTCCTTCTATGGCTGTGCAAACAGCGTTGATGGAATTCTTCAGGTTTTCAGGATTAACCTTTGGAACTGTCGGACTTTGGGCATTTAAGAGTTTATAGTATTCTGATCCGCCCATCTCTTTTTTTGTTTCACCTATTATGTAGAGCAGGCCCCCCTCTTTTTTTAGGTCTGTTGTGCATGTTTTTCTAATGTCCTTTACTATTCCAACGCCGAGAACTGTTGGCGTTGGAGCAACAGGACCTTCTATATACTCATTATAAAAGCTGACATTTCCACTTACAAATGGTATGCCAAGCGATTTGGCTATATATCCCAATCCCCTACAAGACTCATAAAAAACACCAAGCCTGTCCGGTTTTTCTGGATTACCAAAATTAAGGCAGTCTGCGAAAGAATGCGGTCTTGCTCCAACAGAAGCGAGATTTCTACAAACCTCGTCCACAGCTGAAGCAGAGCCCCAGAATGGGTCTATTTCGGTAAAATTTGGATTAACATCAGCACTGAGTGCAATCCCTCTATAAGATTCTTCAAGAGGTTTGATAACAGCAGCATCTCCGTGCGTATATGACCCAATCTTACCCTGCATTGGTTTGATCACAGTCGATGCTCTAACCTCGTGGTCATATTGCCTTATTACTGATTCTTTGCTTGCTATATTAAGAGACGATAATAAATCAAGAATAATTTTTTCATAGTCTTTGGGTTCTTCTACATTTGTTTCAGGGATATTTTTCTTTTCAATCACATATTTTCTATGATACACAGGACTGTCGACAAAGAACTCTATGTCCATGTCAACTACCTTAACACCTTTGTAATATACTTCCGCCTTTTTGCTCTTTGTAGCATACCCTATTACATTTGCTTCGACATCCCACAACTTACACAGCTCCATAATTTTATCAACGTTTTCTGGCCTTGCGGTAACCAGCATCCTTTCTTGTGATTCAGAAACCCATATCTCCCAAGGTGCCATATCTTTTTCTTTGAGAGGAACCTTGTCTAGATTTATTTTTACGCCACAACCCCCGGCAAGTGCCATTTCACCAGAGGCACAGGAAAGGCCCCCACCACCGAGGTCTTTCATTCCGGTGAGTAAACCTTTTTTGTTAGCTTCTAGACAGACATGTATAAGAGGCTCTTTTGTTATGGGGTCCCCGACTTGCACAGCTCCACGACTCTCTGATTCTGAAGACTCGTCTAGTTCAGCTGACGCGAAAGTTACACCATGTATCCCGTCTCTTCCTGTTTTTCCACCAAGTAGTATGAATACGTCATCCGGATTTTTGACAGCACTTCTTATTATTTCGTTTTTTTTGACGATTCCAACACACCCAACATTTACCAGACAGTTACCAATATAGGAGTTATTAAAGTGAATCATTCCCGTGGTCGTTGGGATACCAACACGGTTGCCGTAGTCTCTTATTCCAGAAACAACACCAGAAAACAGATATAATGGATGTTTAACACCTTTTGGCAGTTTTTTGTATTCATAATCAAGTCGACCAAAAAACAGGGGGTCTATAAGCGCGATAGGTTGGGCACCCATGCATACGACATCACGAAGTATTCCACCTATGCCCGTGGCAGCGCCACCGTATGGTTCTACAGCAGACGGGTGATTATGGGACTCCAGCGCAACCACATATGCGTGGTCATTATCAAATTCGACAACACCCGCATCTTCTTTTATTACTAATATGTTTTGTGGTGCATCTATGTTAAAAATAAATTTTTTGAGTATTGGCTTGGATGTTTTGTATGAGCAATGCTCACTCCAGGATTGACCAAGTGCCTGTAGCTCAACATCGGTTGGGTTTCTACCACGCTTGATAAAAAAATCTTTAATAACCTGCATTTCTTCCAAGCTCAAGCCTACGCCTGTTTCCTCGCTTATCTTTTTCAATTCTTCATCTGTGGCATCTCTAAGATTTATTTCATGTAGATCAAAAGGAACGTCTTTTTTTATGTACAACACAAAGACCACACCACATATAAAATTATTCAAGCCCAAGATGGCCAATCGTAAGCGTAGGTTTTTGCAGTTCTTTGTCATTCGATGTTTATTTCATAGCTATGTATCACGGGGTTTGCTAACAACTTTTTACACATGTTTTCTGCTTCTTCTCTCGCCTTTTCCTCGTCGAGCTCTTCTACTGTTATTTCAAATATCTTGGATGTTTTGACACCAACGATATTGTCAAATCCCAACAGCTCGAGAGATTTTTTTACGTTCGCTCCTTCTGGGTCAGTTATGCCGTCTTTCAGACCAACCCTGATTATTAGTTTTTTTGTCACCTCGCTCTACCTCCGAAGACCATTCAAATTTATCAACTGGTGTTCGAATACTATTCAAATATTTGATTCGGTTAACAAGCCCACACAATTATAAGACTCGGCTAAATCAATATAAATCTTTTCACAACGTGATAAAACCTTAACTATGCATTTGTTGCGTGATCTATACAAGCCTTTATAAATTCTCTGTATATCGGATTTGGCTTAAGTGGTCTGCTTGTAAACTCTGGGTGAAATTGTGTTGCTATAAAAAATGGATGGTTTTTGAGTTCTATTATTTGTACTATATTTTTTTCTTTAGCAGACCAACCGGAAAATACAAGTCCATTTTTTTCCAGAGTTTCATGATAGTCCGGGTTGACCTCAAATCTATGTCTGAACCGTTCTCTTACGAATTTTTTACCATAAATCTTATGAGCAAGTGTATTTTCTATTATATGAACGTCCTGTCCACCAAGTCTCATAGTTCCCCCCAGTCCGTGTATATTTTTTTGCTCTGGTAGTATATCTATAACAGGATTGGGTGTTTTCGGGTCAATCTCTGTGCTATTTGCTTTTTCAAGCCCGCATACATTTCTTGCGAATTCAATAACAGCCATTTGCAGACCGAAACAAAGACCAAGATATGGTATGTTATTTTCTCTTGCGTACTGTACACAAGCTATTTTTCCTTCTGTTCCGCGTGCCCCAAACCCACCAGGCACTATCAACCCGGATACTCCTGTAAGGGCGTCTTTCACATTTTCTTTATTCACATCCGTGGTTTCGATCCATTTCAGTCTTACCCCAGTTTCCCAGTATGCTCCCGAGTGTTCTACTGCTTTCAAGATGCTTGCATATGAGTCTTTGAGTCCGGTATATTTTCCAGCAATACCTACAACTATTTCCCTTTTCGGTTTTTCTATCCTTCTTATATAGTTTTTCCATTCGTCTAGGTCTATCTTTTCTTTTGGTTTGTGTCCTAGTCTTCTTAGAACTTTTTTATCAAGACCTTGTTTTTCGAGCCACAAAGGTATTTCATATATGGTCTTAAGATTGTGACAGTCAATTACCATCTCTCTTGAGATATTTGAATACACACTTATCTTTTCCATTGCTTTTTCTGATATAGTTCTTTCTCCGCGGCATACTATAACATCTGGTTGGATACCTGCTGACATAAGGCGTTTTATTCCAAGCTGTGACGCCTTTGTTTTCTGTTCTCCAAGAGATGTTGGCTCTAGAATATAGGTGAGATTTATGAAGCAAACATTTTCTTGTCCTTCCTCATAGGAGAGTTGTCTCATTGCTTCTATAAAGTATGAATTCTCTATATCCCCGACAGTTCCACCAACTTCTATTATTATGAAATCTGGCTTTTTCTCCATCGCCAGAGACCTGAAGAAATATTTGATTTCTCCAGTAACATGTGGGATGAATTGAACATCTCTTCCGAGGTACGCCCCTTCCCTTTCTTTTTTGAGTATGCGCGAAAAGACACGGCCACCTGTTAAATAATTGGAACTGGAAAGATTTTTGTCCAAGAATCTTTCATATGTACCAAAATCCATATCAGCTTCTGTGCCGTCGTCCATGACAAAAACTTCTCCATGCCTGAACGGATTCATTGTTCCTGCGTCCAAGTTTAAATAGCCATCAAATTTTACAGATTCAACGGCGAAACCATGTTTTTGTAACAAGAAACCAAGGGAAGATGAAAATGCACCTTTCCCTATACCAGATATAACAGTCCCCGTAATTACGATGTATTTTGTCTTTCCCGGCACATAACCGTCAGGTATTTCTACGAAAAATTCACTATCTCCTGATTTTTTTGATATCTCTTCAAAAATACTTTTCATACCAACACCCCATTAAGAGTTTCTTCTCTATACAAGCTCGTCAATGATATTTATGTTAAAAGGACGGCTTTCCAATTTTCCGTGAAAACTTACCTTTACAAATCTCGATTTTGTTTTCATCTCTTTTATATTTTTTGCACCAACGTATCCCATAGCAGACTTAAGCCCGCCAACCAATGAAAATATAACATCTTTTACATCACCTTTATATGGGACAATGCCCGAGACACCCTCTGGAACGAATTTTGATTGTTTTTGGAAGTATCGCTCTGCCAGGGCGCCCTTTGAGCCCATGCCTCGGTATTTCTTGAACTTTTTTCCGTCCCGTATCACCACTTCTCCAAGAGCTTCTTTTGTTCCAGCCAACAGATTTCCGAGCATCACAGCATCTGCGCCCGCGGCTATTGCTTTTGCAATATCACCAGAGGTCTTTATAGCCCCATCTGCTATACAATAGGCTCCATGTGCTGATACAACATCTGCAACATCTGCAACCGCACCAAGCTGTGGAACACCAACACCAGTCACTTCTCTTGTTGTGCATATAGAACCGGGGCCAACACCCACTTTTACACAATCAGCACCGGCAGCTATTAAGTCTTCGGCTGCTTCGGCTGTTGCTATGTTACCTGAAATTATTTCACAATCATAATTTTTTCTCAGAAGTCGTGTGAACTCTATAACCCTTCTATTATGTCCGTGCGCGGTTTCTACTATGATTATATCTGCCCCAGCATTTAGTAGCTTTTCAACGCGATTCTCATCCAAGTTGGTCGCGGCAGCAACAACAAGTTGTCCATTCTGATCTCGGGTTGCATTCGGGTACTTTTTTCTGTTCATTATGTCTCTCAGTGTGATCATACCAGCCAGTCGACCGCTTTTATCAAGAAGTGGAAGTTTCTCTATCTTATTTTCATGCAATATTTTCATCGCATCTTCCATATTAATATTCTCTTCGGCGCTGATCACATCACGTGTCATCAATTCTCTGGCAAGGGTGTTAACTTTTGCCAATCGAAAATCTCGCTCGGTGATAATCCCAACAAGTCTGTTATTTTCTACAACAGGAAAACTGGAAATATTTTTCTCTTCTGATAATCTAAGGATGTCCGCAACGGTGTAATCCGGGGTAATCGTTATGACATTCCGTATGATCAAAGATTCATATTTCTTGATTTTTTTGATAACCTCTGCCTGTTCTTCTATTTTCATATTATAATGTACAGCACCGAGACCGCCCAGCCGGGCCATCATAACAGCCATATCAAACCCAGTTACTGTGTCCATGGGCGCACTTATTATCGGTATGTTCATTTCTATATTTGGAGATATTCTTGTTTTTGTGTTTGTTTCAGCCGGTATAACATCAGAAGACCCGGGAGATATTAAGAAGTCATCGAACGTGTACTTTAATGGCGCATCTTCCAATTTCTTTTTGAAGAACCCTCGCATATAATAATTTAGTCATAAAATATTAAAAGCCTTCATACCCGTGTGATACGACACGTCAAAAAATTCCAACAGGTTTGAGTCCATCTCTAACTATTACAAATTCAATACTTTGTCCTTCTGGAAGTGATCGATGTTTTCTCAGTATTGCTAATCTGTGGTTTGGTCGGTCTGTTTTCTTAAGTTCTATGAGTGTTTTGCTCCAATATCGTGCTATAGTTTTGCTGGTTAGTTCAACATCTTCTCCAGACAGATATATTTGATTTGTTACTAGAATGGGAATATTCTTCTCTCTTGATATCCTAGAAAGAGTTGAATATTGGGACGCAAGCTCACGGTTTATATCCGAAAAATTTTTCTGATTAATTTCGATTCGATATAAAGCTACTATAGAATCTATAACAATCAATCCAATTTCTTCATCCTCAACAATTTTCTCGAGATTTTTAATCATCTCAGACTGCTCCTGCCAGTTTCTCGGCTCAAGAAGGATTATTCTCCTAAGTACATTTTCAAATGTTTCCTCCCTTTTGGTGATTTGTGCTAATCTCTCGAATGAAAAACTTCCTTCAGTATCCATAAATATTATTTTTTTGTCCTTTACAGAAAGTAGTGTTGAGAGAGCAATGTTTGTCTTTCCTGATCCCGGCGGTCCATAAAAGTTGGTAACAGAACTGAACTCTATGCCCCCATCTAAAATTTTGTCTATGGGCGAGTTTGTCGAGAGTCGTTGAATTTTCATGAAAAGAATTTCATAAGAAATTTATTAAAGAGCTTACAGGAAAAGATTTGGTTATTGTTCTTGTAAACAATAACTTTAAATAGTTATTGTTTATGTATATCATAATTGCGGTCGTTCAGGGAAATAATAAACCAAAGTAGCAATTGTGATGAAGATGATAGAAATATCAAAAACCAAAAATAGAAGAGCAGTGATTATAAGCTTTTGTACACACTCAGATAAGTTCAGGTCAGCCAGCGAGAGAAATACCTTTTTCAGGGGTCTCTACGGTTGGGAACAGGTTGTGACCAAGAACGACAAGCGATATAGATATCGGCGGGAAGGTATTTTAACTGAAATACCTCATATAAAAGTAGATGATTCGGTGTTCATAGTTGCTTTGGAACATTTAAAAAAAGTGCTAAAATATTTTGAAGAGTGGAGTAATAAAGTGGACTGGGAAATGAGAAGGATTATACTCGAAGATGATGATTTTGATTGAAAATGATGAAATGTTTTAAGAGGTGATCTCTATGAAAAAAGAAAATGATAATGAGCTGAGGTTAAAAGTTGGAGAACTTACGGAAAGAACAGATTTTGGTCGTGGTATTGCTAGACTTGATGCTAAAAAAATGCAAAAGATTGGTGTTAGAGAGGGAGATGTGATAGAGATAACAGGCAATCGAACATCACCCGCTATAGCTGTTCGTTCATATCCGGCAGATGTGGGACTCGATGTTATAAGAATGGACGGACTACTTAGGAGAAATATCAAGGCAGGTATAGGTGATGTTGTTCGTGTGAAAAAAGCGGATGTTAAAGAAGCGAAGCATGTCGTAATAGCACCAGCCAGACAAGGAATCATAATAAGAATAGACCCCAATGTGTTTAAGCAGAATTTGATGATGCGCCCGGTTTCTACTGGTGATATAATAATTCCTAACCCCATCGTCAGACGGAGACGCCCAGAAAATTCAATATTTGAGGAGTTTTTTGGGGTAAATATAGAAGAAATGTTTTTCACTCCGTTTGGTGAAGAGAAGTTTGTTGTTGTGAGTACAAACCCGAAAGGGATAGTGAGAATAACTGATGCAACAGAGCTCGAGGTATTGGAAAAAGCAACGAGGCCCATCGAGGAAACAAAAATACCAGAAGTGACATATGAAGACCTCGGTGGTTTGCATGACGAAATTAAAAAGGTTAGAGAGATGATAGAACTCCCGTTAAAGCACCCGGAACTTTTTGACAGGCTTGGTATAGAACCACCAAAAGGAGTCCTTTTACACGGTCCACCAGGAACAGGAAAGACCTTACTTGCAAAGGCAGTGGCGAACGAGGCTGGAGCAACATTCTTGACACTAAATGGGCCTGAAATTATGTCAAAGTGGTATGGGCAATCAGAAGAAAATTTGAGAAAGATATTTGACCAGGCAGAAAAACAGGCACCATCAATAATATTCATAGACGAAATAGATTCAATAGCACCAAAGCGAGAAGATGTCCATGGAGAGGTGGAGAGGCGGGTCGTTTCCCAACTTCTTACGCTGATGGATGGGCTTAAATCACGCGGTAAGGTTATTGTTATTGCGGCAACAAACAGGCCCAATAGTCTTGATCCAGCCCTAAGAAGGCCCGGAAGGTTTGACAGAGAGATAGAAATAGGCGTGCCAAATAAAGAAGGAAGAAAAGAAATTTTACAAATCCATACACGGGGGATGCCTCTTGCAAAAGATGTAGACCTTGATAAGCTGGCTGAAATAACTTATGGATATGTAGGGGCAGATTTGGCTGCCATATGTAAAGAGGCAGCAATGCACGCGCTGAGAAGAATAATTCCCGACATAAGCAACATAAAGGAAGACAAGTCACTTCCAAAGGATATATTGGAAAAGCTTGTTGTTACTCAGAAAGATATGGAATATGCTTTAAAGATGGTTGAGCCATCGGCAATGAGAGAAGTGCTTATAGAGATACCAAAAGTTAAGTGGTCTGACATCGGTGGACTAGAAGAAATAAAAAAGAAGTTGAAAGAGATGATAGAATGGCCTCTCAAGTATCCAGACTCATTCAAACGACTGGGAATAAAGCCTCCGACAGGTGTTCTACTTTATGGACCTCCGGGATGTGGTAAGACATTGCTTGCAAAGGCAGTGGCAAACGAATCTGGAGTTAACTTCATCTCGATAAAGGGATCTGAGATATTGTCTAAGTGGGTAGGAGAATCCGAAAAGCGGATAAGGGACATATTTAGAAGAGCAAAACAAGTTGCCCCCTCAATAATATTTTTTGATGAGATCGATGCACTTGTTCCTCAGAGGGGGAGATCATTCAACGAATATAGCGAGAGGCTTGTATCACAGATACTTACGGAAATATCTGGTGTAGAAGAGCTTCATGACGTTATAGTTATGGCAGCAACGAATAGACCAGACATAATAGACCCAGCTTTGCTACGACCCGGAAGGTTTGACAGACAGCTTTTTGTTCCTCTTCCGGATGAGAAAGCCAGAGAAAAAATTTTCGAAGTTCACACCAGAAATGTACCACTTTCAAAAGACATCTCGTTGAAGGAGCTTGCAAAAAGAACAGAAAACTACACCGGTGCTGACATAGAGGCTATTGTAAGAGAAGCGGGGATGAATGCGTTGAGAAGGGATAAAAATGCTAGAGAAATAACCAAGAAAGATATCGAAGAGGCGTTGAGTAAAGTTAAACCATCTGTTTCAAAATCAATGAACAAGTTTTATGAGAAGATAATGTCAGATGTTAGAGAAACGACCCCAAATGATTTTAACTATACACAATAGATACAACAACAGAAAAGCATAAAGTTGAATAGTTGAATTTAGTTCATAACAAATAGAACTAGTGATATTTGTCCCACGTTTCAGCAAAAGCTAGAAAGTTTTTTATTATTTTTTTTCCGTCTTCGCCCCGCAGCTCGAAAAGTACACCGAATATAGGAAAGCTAATGTGCTGATATATCTCAGGACCATCACCAGTGTATATCGCCTCAAAGTCATCAGGCAGCTTATCTATTATATTACTTTTACCGTAAACAACAAATCTTTTTTTCATACCTAGTGTAAGTGGAGAATGCGATTTCATCATAGCTGCACGTTTCTCTTTTTTTATTTTTTTACTAATTTTTGCTCCAAATTTCTTTGCCAGTATTTCTGCTGATGCGCCAATAGCAAGGCATGGTGAAGAAAGCGACTCTATAATCTTTTCTACGTCTTTATTGGGAGAACCATCGGTTATTATAACAGCGCTTGCTCTGTCGATTTTTTTCAAAGCTTCAGACGGTTTTGATAAGTCAACTTTGCAATTTACCAAGGAACAAATTTTTTCAGCATGTCCGTTATCTACTATCAGGATCAACTCAAGCCCCTCTTGTTGTTTTGATTTTATTTTGAATTAATTAAATAATTTCTTCTAACCATTAAATAATTATCTACGACGAGAAAAGAGAAGGAAAAGAGAAATGTAACAAAAAAGTATTTATATTTTTCTTCGGTCAAAATTTTTCTGTTTTTGTCGTGATTATCGGTTTATCAGCCACAATTATGCTATGCTCTGATTGAGCGACGGGAGCGCCCTTAATTTCTTTGAGGATAGGGTAGTCATACAAGATGTTTTTATCCAGTAACTCCTTCAGACCGATCCTTAGCCCTATTCCAGATGACGGCACCCAGCGAAGCGGAAATGGTAGACCATTTCGGGTTTTAGCGATCCTTAATATTTGCCTGGCATGTTGATTTCTCACCGGTTTATCATACAGCATCATGAATATCTTTTTTTCTACGGATTCCTTTATCAAACCAGCGCCTTCGTTTGTTGTTGCAAATGGTTCTATGGCTATTGCTTGTCCTTCTTGAAGTGTGTAGCTTGTCTTGAAACTAACGTTCGGTATTGTTGGTTCTGCATGTAGATTAAACTTATCGAGCCCGTGCCCAGTGAGATTTGCTATTGGTTTGAACCCAGCTTCTTTTATCGTTTTTTCTATCACAGATGATATCTCACCGAGATTTGTCCCCGGCGTGCAAAGTTTTATCGCTTCTTCTAATGCTTGTTTCGTTGATTTAATAAGTTCTTGATAATCTTCTGACCACGCTACCGTGCGTGCGGTGTCGCCGATGTATCCATCAATGTGTGTGCCAATATCTATTTTGACAATATCATTCTCTCCCAAGACACGCTCGTCATTCTTATCTGCCGTATCATGTGCGGCAATATCATTAATGGATATATTAATAGGAAAAGCTATTTCAGCCCCCTTGGCTTTTATGAGAGATTCTACTGCTTCAACAATGTCAAGAATTTTTTTGCCCGGCTTTGCTATTTCTGCAGCGTAGTCTCTTGCTTCTCCAGCTATCTTACCTGCTTTCATATATTTCTCTTTAACCTCTTGGTCCATGCATATCATTCCTTCCAATATTTTTTATTTTTTTGGTATTGTTGCTCCGCCTCAAAAATATATTTCAGTAGCTGTTCCTCATCTTTCGGGAGTTTGGCAAGTATTCTCGCACCTATTTCTGGTCCCACACCACGGGCAGCCTGAACAAATGCGAATCGCTTTCCATATGTTATGGTGAGGCTGGCAGATCTTTTTATTTTTTCTATTTCCTTCTTTTCTTTTTTAGTCAAAACAATTTTTTTATCATCTTTGGATAATTTCTCCCGTTTTAAAAGTTGAATGGGGTTCTTGAACTTACTGACAACCGCAATAAGACCAGAGTGACACTTTGGACATACTGGCTGGTCTTCAATATTTTTCACAGATTTGACAACAGAGTAATTAGCGCAATGAGTACAAACTAACCTGACTTTTGTCTGGAGAAGTCTTCTTTTAAATGCTCTAAATATTTCATATTTTGGAGTTTCTGGTTTCATAACTTCAGAAAACTGGTATAGTAAACCTATTTTACCGAGTGGGGTGAGTTTCCGGAGAAATTTAATTCTTATTTTTTCATTTTCAATCATGCAAAGAATTTTTTTCGTATTTTCTATATCCATCTTTTCTTTCAATATCTCTCTTATTGTTTCCTCGTATGCTGCTGAGCCACAGTATAGAGAAATAATTTTTGATAGATTGTAGTTCTGGAATTGTGTCTTTCTTGATAAGATACCAATCCTTTTTGCAACATGAATAAATCTCCACTTGAAAAGTGTTGATCGTTCTAGATTTTTTAGTAGCACATCCTTTAAATCGTTCTTTTTATGGGCATCTCTTAGGATTCTTAGTATCATCTCTGGCTTAGCAAAGCTTCTTAATATTATTCTGTAAGGATCTGTTTTCATCTGAACAGAGACCCCGGTTTCTTCTGAAACAATCGCTGAGATATATCTACCTAATGTGTCGTTGATAAGTGAACCAGCACACGTGTGTAAAATTATGAAATCTTGATATTGTTCAAGGAGCCAGTGATTGAAGTGTGGAACAAAAAACTTTTTCTGCTTTTTTATTGTTTTTATCATATCTTCCGCGCCTTCTCGATTTACTGGGTATTCTTTTCTGAGCTCTCTTATTATTTCTTCTTCTCTTTTTTTCTCTAACATTTCCGATATCTTTACTCTAATATTTCCTACTTCTTTGGAAACTTCGAGGGGTACTGGTATGAGTTCCCCTTCCCACGCGGGTATTGCAGATTGTATGTCATCAGAAGGTTCTACAACCACCTTGTCGTTTTCTACACTTACGATTCTCCAAAGACGGCCACGAAAAACAAAACTATTCCCGGGTTTTCCGTACTCGGCAACAAACTCATCATCAAGATATCCCACAAGCTCTCTCTCTATGATACTTATTACTTTGTACCTTTGAACATCTGGAATAGTCGAAAGGTTTTCATAGTAGTATTTCCAAGAGTTCCTAGTTCTTCTTAGTTCATATCTTATCGGTTTTCCGTCTTTATCATACGCTACTGGATTTAGCCAGATTAGTCTGAGTTCTGCCAAGAATCTAAGGAACTCGATAAAGTCGCTCTCTTTCAGTTTTCTGAAAGGATAAGCATTTTTTATGACAGAGAATATAGTTTTACTGTCTATTCCATATTGCTCGAGAGACATTCCAACAATTTGGGAGGCAAGCACATCCCATGCTGTTTCGTGGATTTTTATATCTTCTAGTTTTCTTTCAAGAGCGCGCTTTGCGATGACACTTGATTCAAAGACATCATCACCACTCTCCGTCAATATTATTCCTTTTGATTTCTCTTTTATTGTATGACCTGCTCTTCCAACCCTTTGAATTATTTTTGTAACTTGTCTTGGAGAAAGATATTGTATTATCATGTCTATATTTCCAATGTCTATTCCAAGCTCAAGTGATGATGTACATACCAACGCCTTTAGTTTACCTTCTTTGAACTCTTGCTCCATTTTGATTCTTGCCTTCTTGGATACGGATGAATGGTGAACATCCTGCACTAGTTCTTTATTAAATTGTCTTAAACGAGACGAAATGAGCTCTGCTGTTTGTCTGGTATTTGTAAAAACTAGAACAGCCCTGTAGTTGTTAATAACCTCGTTGATTCTTCTTAGTCTAGATGCAGTAGAATCCATGATCAAGAGGTTATCCCCTATTGTTGCGTCTTTCTCATTTCTTTTTGGCAACTCCACATCTATTTCGATTTTTTTTTCGGCATCGGCTCTGACAATCCTAACATTTTTTCCCAAGAATTCTGCCACTTTTTTTGGAGACCCGACCGTCGCTGAAAGACCAATTCTCTGGAAGTTTCCACTTATTCTTTTAAGCCGTTCGAGAAGTGTTGATAGTTGCACGCCCCGTTTGCTCTCGCAAATTTCATGTATTTCATCTACTATTACAAACCTAACATTCTTAAGGTGTTTCCTCATTTTTTTTCCGGGTAATATCGCTCCTAATGTTTCGGGTGTGGTTATGAAGATATCTGAGGGTGTTTCTCTTTGGAATGCTCGCTCTTGCTGACTAGTGTCACCGTGTCTAACCGTTATATCTAAATCAAGTTTATCACACCACCAGTGCAACCTTTTCAGCATGTCCCTATTTAGTGAACGAAGAGGTGTTATGTAGAGCACAGATATTGGTTTCGTCTTTTTTTTATGTATCAAATCGAAAATAGGTAACATAGCAGACTCTGTTTTTCCCGAACTTGTTGGAGCGATAATTAAAACATTTTTTCCTTCGAGAATTTCTGGTATTCCAAGTTTTTGCGTTAAAGTAGGCTCGTCAAACCCACGCTCTTTTATAAGATTTTGCATATCTTTTGAAAACCTTTTGAATACCATCTTAAATCACATTAATTATTTGTGGTGTTTTATGATACGGTCTATATCAGCTACATCATTACCTCAATGTCTTTACATGTCCGAGATAGGTTCCATCAAGCAGATATATCCTTGCGTTTTCTATATCTATATTCTTTGCAATGGGGCCCATTACATCATGTCTGTTGATTGCTGTCTCACCGACCAATGGATTGAACGCAGGCATGATTATTACCTGTCTTTTTTCTTTTTCTGTTCCAACCACCCAACACGGTTCAGTACTTACTATTCCATATCTATCTTTGAAACATATTCCGGGGTGGTTGTGTCCTATTACTATGGTTTTGATTTCATTCTTCTCTTTCAAGTTTTTTGGAATCTTTCTATGACCATGTGTTAGGAGATAAGACCCCCGAATGACAAAAGAACACACATCTACATCTTTTTTAACAAGATTTTCTATCAATCCATCGTGATTTCCTTTTACTAAAACCAGGTTTGTTATTTTTTTCAAGCTGTTGAGAAATTCCGAAATCTTTTTGTTTTCAATTTTGGTGGTGAAAATAGAGTTTTTTATATCCCCTAAGATTATTGTTTCTCTCGCTTTGGTCTCTCTTATAAGAAAACAAATTCTTTTCAATAAGGCTTTGGTCTGATCAGATATTTTTATTCCATTTTTACTGAGTTCATCTTCTATTCCAATATGCAGATCAGATATCACAAGACTATGACCGATTTTCATTGCCGGTTCATTGCGTATGAACATAACTTTTATTTATGAGAACTAATTTTAAGTGTTTATTAGCCGCTTGATTTATTTGTTTTTATCTGTTTGGAATCATTCAACAAGCTTCATCAGATCAGATTTGGTTATTATTCCGACGATTTTACCATTTTCTTTCACGAGCACGGCTGGTTCATATTTCAGAAGCTCTATTACATTGTCAAGCGTGCCATTTTTCGATATTTCTGGAAAGCATTCTTCCATAAATTTTCTAACCTTCATGTCACCAATTTTTTCTTTGTTTGGCCCCTGTCGTTTTAATAGCTCAGAAATATTTTTTTCTCTTAATGATCCAACCACAATGCCGTTTTCTAAGACGGGAAGCTGAGAAATCGCCATTTTACTCATAATACGCGCAGCTTTTTGGATCTTATCGTTTGCGTTGATAAATATTACCTTCTTGTTCATTATTTTTTCTATTTTTATTTCCCTTTTTTGAATCCTTTCCCGGAGCGCCTTAAAAATCTTTCTTATTGTTGAGTATCTCGGATCCGAACCGGACTCTATTCTTGCTATCAATGACTGGTTGACACCAGAAAGTTTTGCTAGCTCTGATTGGGTGAGGCCCAATCTTTTTCTTATTCTTTTGATTTCACTCGGTTCGGGTAAGAGATTAATCATCTTACATCCCATCGTGTTGTTCTATATATTTTATAGATATGCTTATATGCATATGTCTAAGATAAAAATATTTAAATTTGCATATACTATTAGATATTCTATTAATAATCTTTAACAAACACGCGCGGTGGTGGCTACGAATATAGTCATTGATAAAGTGAAAAGAACTCCAATAGAGCAACAGAGGGTTGAAATAGTTGAGCGGAAAGGAATAGGTCACCCAGATTCTTTGGCAGATGGTATAGCAGAGTCTGTATCAAGAGCACTCTGTCTTGAGTATATTAAGAAGTTTGGTCGCATACTTCATCACAACACAGATCAGTGTGAGGTTATAGCCGGTGGTTCTGATGTATTCTTTGGTGGGGGGCAGATACTCAGACCTATATTTATTCTCATTGCTGGGCAGGCAACAGCTACCGTAGGCAATGAAGATGTGGCAACAAACGAGATAGCTATCAAGGCTGCTGAAGAATATCTCAAGACAAATATGCCACATCTGAACACGGAAACAGATGTTACGATAGATTCGAGAATAAGCCCCGGAGCCATAAGTATATCTCATATTTTTGAGACAAAGGAAAAGACAATTCTTGCCAATGATACATCTTTTGGAGTTGGCTTTGCCCCACTTTCAGAGTTGGAAAGGCTTGTTCTTGACATAGAGCGGTTCTTAAACTCAGCAAAGATGAAAAGGAAACATCCTGAGATTGGCGAGGACATAAAGGTCATGGGACTTCGAACCAACGGAAAAATAACCTTAACCATTGCTATGCCCTTTGTATCCAAAGAGGTTCCCGACTGGGATTATTATATTTCGAAAAAGAACGAGATAGTAGATAAAATAAAGAATTTTGTTGCTCTCAAAAACCCAAGACACGAAACAACTATTTATCTTAACACAAATGACGATGAAAAAAACAAGATAGCATATCTCACACTTACTGGCACAAGCGCGGAAGCTGGTGATTCCGGTTCGGTCGGGCGCGGCAATCGTGTCAATGGCCTAATAACACCAAACAGGGAGATGAGTCTTGAGGCCGCTGCCGGAAAAAACCCAGTAAACCACATAGGAAAGTTATATAATATTCTTGCCAAGGAAATAGCAGAAAAAATAAACCAAGAAACCGGTGCAGAGATATATGTAAAGCTTCTGTCCCAGATTGGCAAGTCAATAAAATCACCTCTTGTTGCGAGCATAGAAGTTGTTGACGGGGATGTTGATAAATCCTCTGTTGAGTCTATAGTGGAAGAAGAGTTTGATAAGATAGACAACATAAGAGAAAGACTTTTAAAAAATGAGTTGCATGTATTTTAATGTTTGATGAAAAAACAAAGCACGGAATGCTGGTCGGTGCATTTGTTGGGGTTGCTGTATTGTCGCTGTTAATACCGATTTTTCTTTCACTGGGCTTAACTAGATTCACATCACTATTTTTATACTATTCTATACCTGTCACGGGTGCGATAACCGGCTATGTCTTGTCTGGTCAAGGTAACCTTATCAAGCATATACTGCCTGCCGAGACAAACGAAAAGATAATAGAAAAACCGCAGAAAGAGCAGAAAGAAGATGCAGATTCAACAGCAAACTTGACGGGAAAAGAGGTTGTAATAAGAACAACAGATGGAGAGACCATAAGGGGAAGGCTTAGAACAGTCGGCTCGACCTTTCTTTATCTCGATGATTTGTCAGACAAAACAAAACATCTGTTCATAGACAAAAACAAAATAAAAGAAATTGGGCCTGCGTGACTTTCTGTTTTCTGTCTGCTACTTCATGTAGGAGACCACCGATGATTAAATAAATAAAGGTACCTGTTCTTTGTATCTTTAGTACTCAGAAGATTATTTGGCATCTCTTTTTGCTTTTGTTTTACATACACGAATATGAAAAACTGCCGACTGAAAGGAGGCACAGTATGACGCAGGTGGCGGACTTAAATTAATTGAAAGAAAGCAAGTATTGCGTAAGTAATTAAATTTCCTACAAAAGAAATTTTTAGTAAATCAAGGATTTTTATATTGACTTTTCTGAAGAATGGAATATAAATTCCCCACTCAATGAATACAGAAAATATGAAAGCAAGTCCAATCCACATTAGATTTTCAGCAGTATATCTATAAAGCGGGATAAAAGTTCCTAATAAAGAAGTTACAATGTTTGCAACAAATGTTACTAAAATTAGTTTCCAAAAACCAATAGGAACTTTTATGACTTTATTCACAAGCAACCAAAATACGAACGCTTCGATTAAAACAATAAATGGTATCAAAGGAATGGTCATAAAAGAAAGCGGAGTAATTAAATCTGCTGAAACTAATTGAGGGAGTAAAAGAAAAGTCAATATTGTGAATAATAAAAATTTCTTGTTCATATTGTTTCAATTAATTAGTTAATTTAAATATTTTTCTAAAGTCCGCCGCCGAGTAATATTGCACATATGCGATTTAAAGAAGCTCCGAGCGTTAGCGAGGAGTTTGGGTGAAGCGAATGTAATGAGCGAAACCGTTAAATCGCTGTTAGTTTCTCCGACTGAAAGGAGGACGAGATTTTAATGCAATGTTTCCGAATGGAGAAATTCCGGGTTTGAGAGCCAGAGCATTTATTGAACAACAACATTTTGAGAAATAATTAGTTTTTGTTCCATTGGTCCTTCGTTTCCGGGTTGTGTCCCCTTCTCATATACATTCACAACATAAGTGCCTAAAGGAACATTTTGAAGTTTAGCTTCTATTTCAGAAAAGCATATACATTTACAACCAATGCCACTCCATACCTCGTAAATGTTTATAACTGAATCTTTAGTTTCTTTTTCAATTTCAGCTTTTCTGCAACAAAGATGATTTATTGCTCTTGAATAGATGATTTCATTTCCGCTAACTTCTATTTTTGGCTCTTGTTCTGTTCCTTCACCAAATGCCTTTGTAGCCATACCTTTATCTGTTTCAGCACAGCCTTTTACTGAAGGTAAAAGAATTATATTTTGGAGATTTGGTGGAGTTGTCGGTTGTGTTGGAGTTTTCCAAAAATAGATTCCTACTATTCCAACAATTAAGACTACAAGAACCAATGGAAGTATGATTTTGTTGTTCATAATAAAGTATAATTTTAGCAGTTATTTAAATATATCGAAAACTTCGGATAAAATTGAAGTCATCGAGCGAGGGCTCTCAAATTGAAACTAACATATGCCGATAAACGAAGGTTTGCGAAGCAGGATTTGGGGATTTTTCGTAGGAAAATCCCAGATAATCGCTGTTAGGCGTCCGAACGAAACGAAGTGAAGTGAGAGCCTGCAGGCGGGGCAAAATTTCTTTCAGAAATTTTGAGTTGGCGCGCCGAAGAAATTAACCTGCTGCTCCAATTGTGGTGATTGGGGCTCCACCAATATAAAATAAGGCTATTATACTACCAATAATAAATCCAAGAATAACAGTAGCTACACCAACTTTTAAAGCAGTTTTTTTGTCACTCAACTTAAACCAAGAAAAAATAAATGGAAAAACAATAATTTGTCCAATAGATAAAATCCCTCTATCAATGAGATTTGCTATAT
>JAGGXF010000029.1 GCA_021163205.1 Candidatus Aenigmatarchaeota archaeon | reverse complement strand
GGCACCATCAGACTTCCCAGAATTTGTCGAATTCTTAGTAAAAAATAAAATAGATTCCATATCAGTAAATCCAGATGTCGCCGTAAAAACAAAGCTCATGGTCGCAAAGGTGGAGAAAAGATTAAGACATTAACATCTCTAACATACTTATCGATATGCGTATGTCAGCGATTTTAGCTTTAATTATATCAATGTCTGCTGAATTAAGTTTTCCAGCTTTCCTTTTTAAATAATCTTTAAGTTCATCGACGGTATTCAGAATATCGTCTATCTTTTTTATTACAGACACCCACTCTTCAGCTTTTTCAGAACCTTTTGTTTCGTAATATTCTGCAACCCTCTTGGAGAATAGTCTTATTTTTTTCAGCTTATCGGAGATTCTATTCAGAGTATTATTAAGTTCGGTTACAGTTGAACTGCTGACTGCTCTGCGTGACTTATCAAACATATTTGCACACGAACAAACTCCGTGCACACATCTTGCTTCCTCATCTAGATTAAAGCAGATCAATCCCAGACAATCATAATCATCTTTGCACTGATATTTATTATCACCTAAAATCTTATTTATATTGTAAGGCTCCAAATAGCTGGACTGGTCTATTAATGGAATGCAATAACCAGAAAAACAATCGCATATATTTATTGTCTTACCACCTTCCGTCACATAGTTGCACATCTCTAAATTTTTGCAGTCGTCTGGTGCTTCACATGTCTGTCCGTATCCCACCTCTGCGTTAGATTCCTCTGAGTATTTCCATTCTTCATCATCACATGTGAAACCTTCAAAGCTGAATCCATCATCGACGCATGTCAGATTGAATGCGCATTGTCCGGGTTCACAACATAAGTAAATGGGTGGTACATCATCCACATATATGCTATAGAATTCTTCAATTGTGTGTAAACCAGTTTCGCATTTCGGCTTTTCGTAAGCAGTATACTCTCCCTTTCCCAATGGTTTTGTTACCCACTCACCATTATAACACTGAAAATTATCAACAACATATCCACTATCGACACATGTGAGATTGAATGCACACTGCCCTGGTTTACAGCATAGATAAACATCTGTCATATTTTCTACATATATGCTGTAAAACTCCTTGACCATATTAAGACCTGACTGACACTCGTCATTAATATTTAATGTATATTCTCCTTGTGTCATTGCCGGTCTTTTTAGTGTCCAATTCCCTTTGTCGCATAGAAGATTCTCAATTCTAAAGCCGTCTGGAACACACGTGAGATTGAATGAACACTCGTCTGGTTTGCAACACGTGTGAAAATCTGGGATTTCATCCGTGTACATAGAATAAAGTTCTTCCTTTGCAACAAGCCCTTCACAACACTTTCCATATTCATTCGTATAAGATGTGAAATCGTTGTGACGCAAACAACCTGAAAAATAACCATCAAAAGGACCTTTCTTATAATCTTTGACATTATATCGCTTCTGCGGTTTTGGCTGTTTTGGTGAGCTAGATCTTCGGCAATAAGACGATGGTACTTGAGAACAAGAAACCGGGGCTGCTCCGTAAGCACAGTTTGCACCACATGCTTTTTGTCCAGTTTGTGGTCTTGAAAAATAATGTACAGCTGTTCCGCATGGCTGTCCACAGTTCCAGGTGCATCTCCAGCAATTTCCGGAGGAACTGCTGCCGGACGTGTGACCGATCTGTGTTGGATTGAAATACTCAACCTTAGCCTTTATACGATACTCAGTCTCTTCCAAACCAGACACACCATACAATAAAACATTTCCCATCATCAAACTACTGCCGCGTCGTTCAACCTTACCCTGCAAATAAACAGTTCCTGTATCTGGCAAAGAATATGTATCGCCTGTACCAGGCATCTTTTTGGTCAAGGTCTTTGAAGTGCTTGTCTGGACAGCTATCTGCGTGGCCTGGGTATTTACTATAGTCTGCGCTGAACTGGGGGTGGTGCTTTGCGTTTGTGCTTTCAAGCTAGCTGGAAGATAACAACCACTTCTCCACTTATGCCGACAAATCTCTTTATCACAGTAATCCTTTGTGCATGGATTGTCATCTGTGCAATGAAAACTGCTAGAGCAAAGCTGCTCTATATGTTCATATTTAGTTGCATAGAATCTGTAGCTAGAATAACTAGATCGTGCCCCAGACTTAATATATTTCTTGAGAACTCCAGTAACACTATAAAGTCCTTGGTCACATTTCAACGGTTTGCCTTTATAATAAACCTTTGCACCTTTTCCTTTGATATCTCTTTCAGAAACCAAAAATATATAATATTGCGTTGGTCCCATCCGAACAACACCATATCTGCCACCACTCGCATGAACAGTATCATCTTTCCTATAAATAAGAATACCATAAACAGTAATTGTTTTATCGATATACTCCTCTGGGTTTTCGAATAATTTTGAAGCGTAGATGTGTCCAACTGGCTCTGTGTCTTTATGAGAGCCTAAAACAGGCACACACGTCCCAGACTCGCATCTACAATTCGGGATATCGTCAACACCTAAAATTTCCCCACAATAAATATCTGGAAGATTTCCAGGCGGAACAAAGTCTTTGTTATAGCAACCGCACAGGTCATTACGAAACACGCAATCAGAGTCATCTTCACAGGCTCTTGACTGAGTAGGATCAGCACAAAAAGATGTCAAGACACATACCCCATTTACACAAGAAGCTTTTCCGCCCACGCATCTTGGTTGTGGACAGTCTTCGTCTGTCTCGCAACTTATATTGCTAACAGCAGCTCTTGATGTCCCTCCACAGCAACAAAACTTCCCACCACCGACAAGCCCTCTTGGAGTATAACAATCGGAAGTCTGGCCAATACTTGTTTCATTGTCTTTACAGCCGCCGATTCTTGTTATATTCGAACCCAGACTATAGCCACGGCATATTCCATATGAATATCCAAATGATTCACATAGCTGTTCACATGTGGAATTATAATATGGCCTGTTTGGAAATAAAGAAAATCCCAAAGGTATGAATAATAAAAATACCAGAACAAAATGTAGTATCTTTACTTTCATAATATCCCTCATTTATTAGTTTTTTTAGATTTCACATAATAAATAACTTTTCTAATTTGGGCATGGTGGGTTCATGCAAGTATCTTGAGGATTGGGGGCATTTTCGCACTCTCTGCAATTTGGCCATGCTCCGCACATTCCAAATCTTTCGCACCTTAGTGGTGGTCTGGATATAGTTGTAGAAGGTGATGTCGTAGGTTGAGTAGATGTAGCTGTGTGTGTGGAAGATGTAGGTGAAATACTACCACACATCTCTTTGCAGTCTTCTCCCATGGCCACACAAAGTTCCCAGCATTTATCTTTTAGATTACTACCTCCACTGGATGCTCCTCCAGTATCTGTCTTTGGGCTTATCTCCGAAATGATAGTTGGTGGTTCAGGAATATCAAAGTCTTTATGCGTATAACCCTCCACAGCACTCTGAGCCAAAATATTGTTTATAAGTATCTCTGCATTTCCACCGTGACCAAGCATATGTTCTAAATTTGAGATGCTATATTTTCCAGAAGTCAACCGCTCGTAAAGCTCTTGTTTAATCTGCTCGAAGTCTTCTGTTTTGATGGATTTAGAATTTAATTTATCTATAAGCTCTTTGGTTGTCGATTTTTCTATCCATTCTGGCTGTGGCGTATCATATGGCTTAAGTTTATCAAGCATCGGATTTTCCAGTGGTTGTTTTATAATATTCTTTTCGTTTCCGATACCGATCGGGGGGCTGTGTGTAATTTTGCTCTTTGTTATTATATTTCCTGTTTTCGGATCTCTATATCTATCCTCCTCAATTGTTTGGATTCCTTTAAGATTGCCATCTTCATCATAAATAAATTTCTGATACACGCTTACCGTATGACCTGGTAGGGTATTGTTTTTAATGCCTAAAAAGATTTTTTTATTTGCTAATGATTCTATTTCATTTTTTCCGGGTTTGCTGGAAGGGTCTTTTGGATCAGTTTCCAGCACAGCCTCAATATAATCAGGCACACCATCATTGTCATCATCTACATCTGAGCTGTCCAGAATAAAGTCTCCATCATTGTTATAAAAGTGGTAACTATATTTACCATCCTCATCAACATCCGGCTTAAAATCGCCGTCTTTGTCATCAAAAGTGTACCTTAAGAATCCACCCGGGCCATACACACTAACTTTCCCATTAATCCACTTCATACAGTTGCCATAACACATGCCTTTATCACTGTCTGTCAGACCCCAATCACCATACTTATAATAATATTTTCCAGAGCTTGTGAAAAAGTTAGGATTGCTTATATCAACTTTTATTGCTTTTGTTATGTCCTGATTTTTCTCTGTGAAATAATATATGATGTCAGGGTTTTCATCACCATCGACATCCTTGCTCTTTATTCCATAAACATCTATGTTCACACTTCCAACTGTTGGCAAAAATATGCTTTTTTCTCTTGGAGATTTATATGTGGCTTCTAAAATGACGTTGTCGGGGCCCACGAGCTCCGTGGAGCCATCACCATACTCTATCAATTTGGTTCCGTCGTTGTTCTCTTTAGAGACCACCTGTGGTAGACTAGTCTGAGGTGCACCGCTGAGGCTGTCCTCTATTCCTTTGATTTTTTGTTCATCAACTCCTAGGTCTTTTAATTCCTTTATTTGCTCATCTGTTATTTCTCCGGATTCTTCTATCTCGATCATTATGTCGTTTATTTTTTTCATTTTTTCGAAAGTCGCTGAAATTACAGCAGGACCATTCTCTGGATCTATTTGAGTAGCGAAGTCATACAGACGTTTGCTTAATTCATCTTTTTCTTCTGGGTCTATCTGACCATTATTATTTTTGTCTGCTGCTTGTATTATTTCTTCAATTGCCTGCGAAAAACCTCCAACTCCGTGTGTGTATATCTGGCTCGCCTTCAAAACAAAGTCTTCTGGGAGATAACTTTCTAGATTTTTCAATATTATCGTTTTCTTATGTAAATCACCCTCTTCTTGCAAATTTATAACATCTGTAAAGATATCAGTATTTTGCTTATTAATAAAACAATTTTGAATATCATTTAATAAAACAAGAGCTTTGGAACGATCAGTTTCCAAATTTGTTTGCATTGCAAAGTTTTTGAGAAGTCCATAAAAATATCCAATTTCGTCTGAGTCTATCTTCCCGTTTTTATTTTGATCTGCTTCTGTTGCGAGTGAGTGTAAGCCTTCCAACCTATCTTCTAGGCCAAATATTTTCATCTTTTCAGATATAGACATAGAAGAAGCCAACAAAGCTTCACAATCCTCATTAGATAATCTTTTACAGATTTTCATAATTTTTTCTTCTGGAACTCCAAAATCGGCACTATTCACAAACTCTGCTAAGACATATGCAGATATTTGTATTGTGTTGTCGAACATAAGTTGATTTACTGCATCTCTGTTAGGAACGAAAAATGCAGCCAACTTACCCATTTCATCGCCTAAGGTATCTGATCTAGAAGCAAGCAATGCTTCACGGTCTTCCGGAGGTAGCCGCTCAAGTTCTGACATTCTCACCCCAGAAGAGAAGACTTCCATATGCATCGCGGAGTCAAACTCCTTGTATTCAGAATCGGATAATTGACCATTGTGATCCTTGTCTGCAAAAGTGTATAAGCTAGTTACTCTGTCAAAAAAATATTTTACATTTTCAGGATTTTCTCTCACATATTTTGAGATATCCAAATGAGTTTTTAAGTCTTCTATATCATCTTCACTATATCCTAATGCTCTTAGCACGCTTTCTTGTTCTTTTGTTATTTCTCCGGATTCTTCCATTTCTTTGAACGCTTCCTTTATCAGTGTGTCAGTTTGCGCGAACAGCTCATCTTCTCTTTTCTTTGCATCGTCTAGCTTTTTTTCTTGACTTTCAATTTGGATGTATAAATAATTTTCTCGACCAACTGAAACTTCGTTATGTCTTGATTTAGCAACACTAAGTTCCTCTTTCTTACTCTCGATGTCCTTCTCCAGATAAGCAATAGCTGCGTCAACAAACACATAATCCCAAATCTCTCCATATCTTTTTGCAAATTCTTTATATCTATCTGTCTTTTTGAAGTCTTCAATGTATTTTTCCCAGTCTTTGACCGGGGCCTTGTAGATCATCTTTTCAACATAATCATAAAAATCTGCTATGAACTTGTCAGAATATGTTTTTGACTGTACTCCAATAGAAGGCATTCCATAAATATAACTTTCCTTTCCAGCCCAACTTTGGGCACTACTCATCTGGAAACCCGAACTATATGTGGCTGCACCATTTACAATCCACTTATCTTCCTTCAAGGAAAACTCCAGTTCTGTGTATTCTTTTTTGCCAGTAGGTACTCGTAGTCTTAATCGTTTGCCATCATAGTCTACATTATTTTCACCGAAGGTTTCTTTCACCCATTCCATATTGTTCTTCATAGTCCCGGTATTGAGCTTACTTACTAGACTTTGTATTGTTAAGCCTTTCTTTTTCAATCCATCCTCTTCAATATGACTCATATATTTATCGAACATCGCTTTAGATACTTTCTCCTGTATTGTCATGCTTAGTTGTGTCTCCACTGAAAGAGCGTCTCTTTCGAAAAGCCCACGACGAACCTTTCCAAGGACCTCTCTGAAAGCATTGGTGTAATCTACAAATTCTCTTATGTCTTCACCAGTTGCACGCTCAACTTCCTCCTTAAGTCTCCAGGTTTGGTGGACATCTTCTAGATAAATCATACCCAAACATACAATCCCTATAATACCAAGCCCTGCAACTCCGCCTATCGCACCAGTCCCCAGAACAGCACCAAGGCCTCCTTTTACATATGCAGCCACAGCCGCTTGTGGAACTAGCTCAAATACCTCATATGTCGCCTCTCGCATATAAAGAGCGTCCATATAATCTCTCTGATACTTGTTTTGACTGAGTAACTTTGAGGCACCTTTTGACATAGCAAACATTGTCAAAGCAGTGATGAAATCTGTCCCTGTTATCTGTCCTGCTACCTCGCTCAAAAACGACCCAGCTCCCTTGCTCAGCTTCACCGCATCAATGGGAACCTCCAATGCGTCGTCAAGTTTAGCCAACTTGATAAACTCGTCTGTCTTTAATAAATCATCGACACTTTCTATGCCCTTTGTAGAAACTTTGCTGTTGAAAGATTCCAAAAGCGAATTTATTGTTTTCAATGAATCACTATCTGTACCATAAGCAGTTAGCCTAAGTCCCTTAAGGGTGTCTGTCCCATCAGATGCGAATGAGATGAATATTTCTTCTCCATTGTCAAGAGTTAATTTTACCAGGCCCTCCTTTGATTCGAACATGAGTCCAGCCAGCTCAGTATTCAAATCTTCCAGCTTTACATCTTCCATTGTTTTTGCTATCTTCTCAGCTCTTCCAGCTTCATATATTTTAATCTCGTCAATATTATCGGTATTTTTAATTAAGTCTTTTATATCATCAGGATTTATCTCCAACTCTTTACCTCCTTTGACTTCCAAAATTTTACCACCCTTTCTCAGCACAAATGCTTTGTCTCCTATAGCAAATGAAATTTCTTTACCCTCTCTCTGCAACGTTGGTAGTTTTTCTATGAATTCATTTGGATCAAAAGATTTCGAAACCCATTCTCCAGGGAATTCTTCAATATAGCCCGGGCGTGTAAACATCTTCAAAGAATCTTTTTGATAAATAATACCATCCTCACCCAAAATGCGATCTTTCCACTTCTTTGGAACCCAGACTTCTCTCGTACCTCCAAGGTATTTGCTCTCGATAATAAGGTCGCCGCTCTCTAGAGAAGTTATTTTCACACTACCATAAGGAGAAAGTTTGTTTACTAGAGGGTCTTTCCAAAGATCATACTTCATTGGTACAAGTGTAGTTACGCCTTGTTTTCCAATCGAGAAACCTTTGATGTCTGTTATGTGGAACCATTCATCGTTTAATCCATACCTGTACAATTTTACCTCTTTTCCAGTTGAAGCAAATTTTATGCCATTTCGAGTTATTATCTCATTTGAGAAGAATTCGGGGTATCCGTCGCGAATTATAAATATTCCTTTTGGCTTTATTTCAAATCCGTCTATTTCTATCCAACCTTTCAAATATTTTCTTTCACCAGAAATCCAATAGTTCAACAGACAGAACTTCTTCTCATCAGAATTTAAGAATATTACCTGATATATTATGTTTCCGTCATCATCTACTACACGAAGAGCATTTTTAGCTATAGGTTCGTAACCAGAGGGTATCGTAAATTTGCCAAATGAGCTATCAAATTCTGATGCCTCTGCTGGAAGCCATGAAACTTCTTTCCAATGTCCACTAACTATCTTATATGTGCCTTCAGGAGTAATCATAAGATCCGGTTTCAATGTTTTTGCAGCCTCATCATGAATGCCGTTAAATCCTTTTATTATGTCAGAAGAAGTTATTTTTTTACCTTCTACTTCTGCCTCTACACGAGCCTTAGAAACCGATATCTCCTCTCCTCCTGCCTTAATGGTGTCTCCCTCAGAAGATACTTTGACTTCACCGATATCGGTTTTTATGACCTCACCAGTCCCGGTTTTTCTAATTTCCACATTTTCTCCCAAAATGTTGATTTCAATTTTTTCTCCATTTGGTGTAACCAGATACATACTAATAGGAACATCTTTAGGCAAATCAAAGTCCACAATGGAATAGAACTTTCCCTCGAGCAACCCAACTCCGCCCTCTGCTTCAAATACTAGATTTCCTTTCTTCCTTATCTTGTTTCCCAGAGCATACCAATAGTCTTCAGGTGTATCGGTGAAAATCTTTTCCAATTTTTCGTCTGAGAGTGAAACGCCCTTGGATGCGGATATTTCCTTGATTCCTATTCTGTTCCACTCTTCTGGATCGAAGTTCTCAAACCATGAAAAATCTTTCCTGTAAATCTCTGCTGCGAGTTCTCTCTCCTCCTTGCCATGCAGGATGCTTTCTTCAAACGCATACACTTTCTTCTGCAAGCCTTTTGCAAAATTATCCCAATCCTGTTTCGCTTCATTTAAATTTTTTTCCCAGTCTTCTTTAATCTCTTCTATTAAACCGCGTCGCTCTTCCAGAATCTTTTGTTGGTCGACTACGGGTTCTGGTAAGACAAATTTCTCATCAAATACTTCTTTAATGCCCTTTATCTGATCTTCTGATAGCCCAGTTTTCATTTCTCCTATTTTTCTTTCACCATATCTCTTTCTGAAACCAATAAGAAGATTGTCTTTAAAGCTTTCCAAAGCTTTTTTTGAATCTCCAGAAAGATCATCCAACGTTTCTAAATCAACAAAATAAATCTTCCCGTCTTCTGTTATGAGTATATCATTAATAGCGTTAGTACTGTCTGTAATTTTTTTACCTTCGAGCAAGAATTTCTCGTAATATGTATCTCTAATATTTGTTATTACTTTGATTTCCTCATCACCAAGACTTCCCTTTTCTTTAATCACAGAAGATAGCCAATCACCAAGAGGTTTTCCGTCTATCCTTTCTTCTATTATAAACCCAAATTTGGCTTTCTTATCAATATGAGAAGCGAGCACTTTAGGTACATTTACTCCGTTCTTCCTAGCAATCCTAAGACTTTCAATCTCGTGATCCAGGCTATAGGTCCCTCTGGCAAATCTCCCTTCTTTCCCTATTTTTACGACAAACTTTTGGTCTCCTTCAGTTGTCTCAACAGTAACCAAAACTACTTTGTTTAAACTACCGTCCTGTAAAACCTTTATTTCGGTTTTGATAATATCTTCATCAACCAGTTCCCTGATGGACGATTTTATTTTTTTAGCCTGCCCCAGTAATAATTTTATTTCATCTTCCTCAAGCGGTTTAACATATTCTCTGGCAAGAACAGGAATTGCGCGTTTTATTTCTACGTATCTTTTTAATTCTATTAATTCTGGAGTCCTTTTCAATTGATCTCTGTCTTTAAGAATAGTATAATAAAAGTT
>JAGGXF010000018.1 GCA_021163205.1 Candidatus Aenigmatarchaeota archaeon | reverse complement strand
GGATTTATTTCTATCTAAATACCACAAATTCATATTTTCTAATGATTTAAGATTATGTGTTGAATTAGCCACGCCTCTTTTCCAAGTAAATCTATCAACTAATTTTTTATATTCAGGATTGTCATCTGATCCATATGGATTTGAAATCTCAGGTGCTTCATTTTTAGGATATTTCTTTAAAGTCATAAGAATTGTATAAGCTTGCAAACGGTCATCACCAGCTCCAGCACCAATTAATTCTCCTATGTTTTTTGGGTCACAACCAGTTAAATCATCACTTTTCTTCTTATTACAATAGAATACTCCTGCATGAGGTTCATTAAACTCATCTTTTCCTTCTCTACCTATTCTGAAATCAGCACCAGCTAATGCTAATAAATCTCCCTCATGTGTAGCATCAATAAAAACATTTCCAGTATATTCATTAGTTCCATTCGGTGTTTCAATTATCACACTTTTTATTGTTTTTTCATTTTTCTTTTTAACATCAATTAAATATGAATTATATATAACATCAATATTAGGATATTCATTAATCATTTCTTTTAAAATTTCATTTGCGACATGCGGTTCAAACCATGGGTCTGCTTTGCATCCCAGTGGTTTGCAATTAAGAGGCATATCTGCCCCATTATTATAATATTCTAATATTTTTTCCTTAAATTCATCAAAAATGCCTGTAGAGACAGTTTCTCTATGAGCACCATCAAATCTAACAATACCTGCTGAGCTAACCATTCCACCTAGCCATGATGTCTCTTCAATTAAACATGTTTTAGCTCCAAGTCTAGCTGATTGAATTGCAGCTGCTGTTCCACCAGAACCGCCGCCAACTACTATAACATCACAATTGATCTCTTCTTCATAATCGGTCGTGACATTCTGTTGATTATTATAAAATTCTTGTGCTTCTCCTGACTGTTTAATATTACCTAGTTCAGTTTCATTTGAAATCATGGATTGTGAATTCACGAGACCTTTTTCATTCTGGCTCAATCCCCCGCCCACATCTGTATTAAGCCCGAACAAAGAAAAAAACCAGCCAAAAAAATCCTGAAAACTAAATGCAAATGCTATAGTAGAAAAACTCAAAATGAGAAGAACAGACAGCGCAAATATTTTGTATTTCATAAAAAATCTTTATACTTTCCTTACTAATAAAGTTTTTTCCCACATCAAATCATCATATTTTCGTATTTCTTTAGCCACTGCACATTTTCCCTGTGCGGTTTTGCTTTCTTAATAAGGCGTAGAATTTTTTCAGCGCATTTCTTAGGAACGAGCCTCGTATTATCTAACTCTAACAGACATTTTATCTTCTTATTCGCAAGCGCCTCGGCCAAAATAACGTCCAAAATCTCTGCCTGTACATTTTCTCTTATCTTCGCCTTGCGCCACTTCTTTTTCTTAAGTCGCTTTTCCAGCACCAACGGATCACAGCGCAGCACAACACAGAAATCTGCGCGCAGGAAGTGAGCAAGATGACCTTCTATTATTATACAGCCTTTAAAATTTTTCAGATGTTTTTCGATTTCTCTTCTAAGCTTTGACACATCAACAATTTTTGAGCCAGTTTCATCTCTGCCTTCAGAAAGTTTGTGCTCGTCCACGAACTTGTTGATAGCGACGACTTCGCAGCTCATAAGCTTTGCGAGAATCCTGGCTACGCTTGTTTTGCCTGTGCCAGGAGTCCCGGATATTGTGATTATCACACTAGACACCAACCTTATATTCCTTGATGGTTTCTAGGACTTCCTATCTAGACACCACTCACTTCGTTCGCAGTTTCTAGGACTTCCGGGCTAAGACGCCTGGTTTGCGAACATCGATTTCCTATACATGGATTTAACGACATGCATCATATATATTTTTCCAGCACACTCTTAAGATACTGCCCAAAAAGCTCAAAAAAGCTCAAGATTTTTTTCAGTAAACTTTTGGTGGTCTTTTTCAACTCAGTAACAATTGTTTTTTGCTCTTCCACATCTATTGCGGTCGTGTAACTGCTCAAATAGTCCGACTCGGCAAGTGCAACAAATTTGTATCTTCCTGGTTTGCTTGCTCTTAATTTAAACGTCAGATTGATATCTTCAAGCGGCTGCAAGACTGCTATATCTTCCAGCGTCTGGTTGTGGAATATGACCCGCACAGTTGGAAATATTCGCTTGTTCAAAAGATTTCGTAGATTAACTATCACGGAAAAGTTTTGGCCAGCAATGACATGCTCCGGTGTATAAACATAAAGACTCGTTTCCTTTTTGGTCACAACATCTATATCTTTTTCGGCAAAAAAACCGGGCGAGTAGAAATAAAATTTGTATCTACCGGGTGTTTTCAGTACAAGCCGCCACTCTCTCCCCTCCTTAGCGTCAGTAAGATTCGGTGAAAAAAACAATCCACCGGTCTTTGACTTAATCATAAACTGCTGGTTAACCAAAACCTGGTCAGGCGCATCCAGAGCTATTTGCTCTGTTTCTTCGTTTCCTGCTACAACGATTTCCTTTTCGACTGTTGCACCAGATTGATCAAAGGCAGTAACAACACATTTATAATCACTACTCAAATTTCGCGCCCGGAAGAGCCAATAAATCGTCTGGTCTGGACACAACCACAACATCCTCCTCTCATCACGTATTTCTAAAACAGGGTGATGCATATTATCCACACACGACTGCACAGATATGTCAGCCATAGAGCACTGCTTCAAATGTTCTGCCACGTCAAGTGTTATCAGCCCGTATTCACCGGCACAGACAGGAGTAATTGACATTGCCAAAATCCTCGGCTCTCTTTCCTTTATAGAGAGAATACTATATTCTATGGCATTCTTCTTCCACTGAACGCTTCCAGAACCGCGCCAATGAATGCTCTCCGTGAAGTTGCTGTCTTGCAGGTATGCGAACGGAATGTGTGTGGCATCTAAATAGCCCACTTCTAACCATGTTGGGTCGGCAGGTATCCACCTTCCATCAACGAGAGCTTCCACCCATGCATGCGACTCTAGAGCAGTAGCGTTAGTTGTTTCAGGAGAATAAGCATAACCAACAACATATCTTACAGGTATGCCTGCGCTACGAAGCAATGCTGTCAAGAGATTCGCATACTCTCCGCACGCGCCCCTACGATATTTGAACATCCAGTCAGAAGATTTTGTTTGTCTCTTCTTTGGGTCCCTCTCGTATCTCAGATTCTTTTTTGCCCACATGGTCAACCTGATAAGCTTTTCCATATCTGTTTCGTTGCCATATGCTAACCGCCTCATCTCATCTGTCTGCTTGGTTAGTGGCGTTTCTTCTAATGCCTTCTCGAGATGCTGGTACCAATAACCCATAAACTCCGTGTCCCTGTAATGTTTTGCTTCACTTTTAATCTTGAACTTTACTCTGTATTTTTCTATGCCAGAGAGGTTATTCCAGTGTATTCTTATCATCGCATTATTATATTCATCTTTTATTTTTTCATAGTTGTTAGGACTTACCTCGATATTTTCCAGACCTTTTTGCGGTATATACAAATCTAGATAAACATCTTTAACATCTCCACTTATATAAAGCGTTCCACTTTTGACCAACTCTACATCAAACTGCTCAACAGCTTTCGAAGATGCAAAAGCGACAGCAACAACTGAGAAAAACAAAAATATGGCCAAGTAAATTGTAAAAGTTTTTTTCATTAAATAAATTAATTCTCGCGGGCACTTATAAAGATTTAAGAGATTATGCGTGAAATTTATTAAAGTTAGTTAATAAAGTGATTGTATGTTTGAAGAGATATGGACAGAGAAATACAGACCAAAAAAACTCGAAGAAATGGCTGGTCAAAACGAGATAGTTAACAGGCTTGAGTCGTTTGTTAAGAAGCGCTCGCTGCCGCATTGCCTTTTTGCAGGACCAGCCGGAACAGGGAAAACAACAGCAGCGTTGTGTATCGCAAGGGAATTGTTCGGAGAAAATTTTAAATCTAATTTTCTTGAACTCAATGCCTCAGACGAGCGAGGAATAGATACCATAAGAACAAAAGTTAAGGATTTTGCAAGAACAAGAGCCATAGGAGATTCTTTTAAGATAATATATCTTGACGAGGCAGATGCCCTGACCAGGGATGCACAGCAGGCTCTAAGAAGAACCATGGAAAATTTTGCCGACACGTGCCGCTTCATATTAGCTGCCAACTACTCATCAAAAATCATTCTACCAATACAGAGCAGGTGTGCTGTCTTCCGATTCTCGCGACTTACAAAAAAGGAAGCCACTGAATACCTGAAAAAGATACAGAAAGCAGAAAAATTGAAGATAGATGAGAAATCCCTTGGTCTGATATTCGACATAAGTGAAGGTGATATGAGAAAGGCCATAAATATTTTACAGACAGCGGCTATATCCAGCAAGAAGATAACGACAAAAATAATACTGCAAACTGCGGGTAAGGCAGAACCAAGGCAAATCTCGGACATGCTCAATCTCGCACTTAAAGGAAAGTTCACAGAGGCCAGAAAAATCTTGGTAGACCTGCTTTTTGAGAAGGGTCTTTCAGGTGAAGATATAATAAAGCAGATTCACAAGCAGATATTCTCTCTGCAAATACCAGACAAAAAGAAGATGGAGCTAATTACCAAAACAGGAGAATATGAATTCAGGCTAACCGAAGGCAGTAACGAATTAATACAATTGGAGGCGTTGCTGGCACAGCTTGGATTGATTAAGAGTTAATCCATAACTAAGTGATATCATGACAGACATATCTGATATCAGGGAACTCGTCCATAAGCTCAGAAAGGAATGCCCCTGGGACCGCGAACAAACAATAAAAAGCTTAAAGCAAGATTTATTAGACGAAGCAAAAGAGCTCGCTGAAGCAATAGATAAAGACGACACCGAGAACATCAGAGAAGAAATAGGAAACGTGTTGTTTGGGTTGTTGCTCATGACAGAAATAGCAGAAGAACAGGGCATGTTCACGCTTGAAGAGTCTCTGAATGAACTGAAAGAAAAGATGATAAGACGCCACCCGCACGTTTTCGGCGATGCCGAGGCAAAAACGGCTGAAGACGCAAAAAAACTTTTTTACGAAGCAAAGAAAAATGAAAAATCTTCCTAATGCCGGAGTAGCTCAGTCAGTTTTTCTGCCAAATGGTCGAGGGTGCTGAAAAACTGGAGAAATGGTAGAGCGCTACGCTCATAAGTTTTATGAGCTTTGAGCTGTTTTCGCAGCAATGAAAGAATCAAGGCGCAGAAACGTAGAGGTCGCGGGTTCGAAACCCGTCTCCGGCATTTCGAGCAAATGCCAAAGAAGTTAAAAACGATTTTTCAGATTAATCTCTTAAATCAACTGCTTCGAGGTTTGTCTTTAAACACACGCACCGAAGATAAAAAAGCCGTATATCGTTCTGAATGTCCAATATTTGATTTTTTTCTCCTAGCTGGAGATGCTCTTCTTTTTTAGGCATAACTTTTTTAAATCGCCTCATGACTTTCTTCACGGCAGGTTCTCTCTTCTTCACCGTTTATAGAAATTTTATTTCTCCAATCGCTTCGCAATGAATTCTATGATTCGACCAGCAACATTGATGTTCGTGACCTTTTGTATGCCTTTTATACCCGGGTTGATATTGACCTCAATGACCTTTGGACCATCAGGAGAGTCTATCATATCTATGGCAATTATATCGCTGCCTGCCGCTGCAGCTGCCTTGAGTGCAACATCTTTAAACTCACCTGTCACAGTAAAATGAGTTGCCTTGCCACCTGAGAAGAGGTTAGAACGGAAGTCGCCCGTTTTTGCTTTCCGTTTCATACCTGCCACGATTTCTCCACCGACAATAAAAGCACGTATGTCTTCACCACCACTACCGACAAACTCTTCTATTATGATCTCTTTTTTAAGAATCTTCATGGTCTCTACAACAGATTGGGCAGACTCAAAATCTTCTACCATGACTACGCCCCGACCACCAAACCCATCAACAACCTTTATGACAACAGGGTAGTCCATCCTCTTCAGAATATCCTTTGCGGCAGTCACAGACCCTGCCGTATATGTAGTTGGTATCGGAACGCCCGCTTTTTTCATCTGCTCCAAGGTTTCAAACTTGTTATGAGCCATTAGTATCGTTTCAGCAGAATACGGTTTATCAATACCAAGATGGTCCATAAATCTTATCACATGATACCCGTGTAAAGCACGTTTGGCATCTATCCGTGGCAGACAATAGTCAAACTCTGCCAGATTTGTATCTTTGTAAATCATGGACCAAGTTTTTTCATCCAGCTTAAGAGATATGTCGTTAATAGGAACTAACTCCACCGTAGAAAAAACCTTCTTTGCCTCATCAACGAGCATCTGGGTTGATTTTGCATAGTTAGATGGGGCTACAATAAGCAGTTTTTTATTTAACATTTTTTCGCCTTCTTTCTTCTCCCAGTCTTTGCTACATCAACAACAAAATTATTTCTTATTAACTCACGCCCTATGAGAACAGGATATGACATATGTGACCTGTCTTCTATATTTGCCCGGGTTTTGTATTTTTTTCCCTTTATCCTAAAGGTCACGTCGACTACAGGCCTTCTTTTCGGCTCTTTCAAATTTGCCTGTTTGATTTTGACTACGGAAACTATAGGGCCAAGTTGCGCCTTCGCAGCAAGTGTCGTGTCTATTGAATTTCCGGAAGCTCCGGTATCAAACTTTGCATTCGTGGAAACAACTTTTTTACCTATGACTTCAACTCTTTCTATAAGACCAACCGTTTTCTTTTCTCTTCTCATTTCATCTCCCTATTAAAAAGATTGTCGCATTCAAGCTATTAAAAGATTAATTATCTGAAAAATGCTTTATTTCATAAATCTTCTTGAAAAATTTTTAATAAGTTTTTTTGGCCCGAGGACTTTCCATATTGATAGCTGCTCTTCGGCAAGATTTTTTTTCATCTTTTTTGCTATAGGCCTGAATATTTTTTTATCACCGGTATAATAATCTGACAACTCCATAACCTTTTGATAAAGTATTTTTGCGTGCTCTCTCAAAGATTTTCTACGAAAATTTGCACTCATGCCTTTTTTTATCGCGTCTGAACGAAGCTTCAAGAGCTCAGATTCTTTCATATAAGGGATGCCGATCTTTCTCTTTGTCAAACCGATTGTTAGAAGCCTAACAAAAGTTGTCAAAGATATTATGTCAGTTATAGATGGTTGTTGATCCAAAAATCTGACCTCCATTGTTCCATACTTGAAGTTTGGCCTAATATCCCAATACATTGGAATGTCTTTGCTCTGATAAAGCTTGTTCCACTGCTTGAGGTTTTTCAACGCGGGTGGAAGTCCGGCATATCGTTTGTCAAGCGTGTGGGCAATCTCCACAACCTTCAGTCGATAATCTTGATACCCGGTTTCCTTTCCAATCCAGAATGGAGAGTTGGCTGCCAGCGGTATAACCATCGGAACATAGTACCTTATAGCATTGATGACCTTAACAATATCTTTCGCTCTCAAACTTATGTGAATATGGTTGCCGCATGTAAGATATGCCTCCATTTGCTTTCGCCGGACAACATTCCTTGCATACTGAGGATTTAGTTCGCTAATCTTCCAATCTGCTGTTGGGTGCGTTCCAATGCCGACGGGTGTGACACCAAAATCTTTAGCAGCATCAAGAACAAGACCACGAAGAAATTCCAAATCCCGTCTGGCGTCGTCGATGTCCTCGCATATGCCTGTATTAATTTCTATTTGTGACTTATGAAACTCATAATAAACAATTTTGTGGCTAAGCAACGATGCTGGTAAAGCCTTTAAAATCCTGTCAGCAACTGGTGCGGGATTTCCGAAACTATCTACAAGAAAGAATTCCTCTTCTATGCCAAAATCAAACTCGTGACTTGAAAAGTTATATTGTTTCGGCCTCATATACAAAGCCTTGAACTTGCAGCTTTTAAAGACTTATTCACAAGAACTCTTTAATATTTTTCTGACTAAATCCTATTTTTTTATATAGCTCGGCCATTTTTATTGATGTTATGATTTCGAACATTATGTTGCTTGTTTCATCCGGATAGTACTTATTGAAAAACGCGTCCAACTCGACTTGAACTACGATATTGTTTGGATGAACAAGAGATTTTTTTGGTCCATAAGATAATTTCCCCTTAAAAAAGCGTTCAACAGTGACAAGCGGTGGTCCGCATCTCTCGGCAGCAATTCTTGCTGCTCTCATATATCTTGAAATTGTAAATTTTGATCTGACCCGGTCAAATACATGAGGTGGTGCATAATTCTTAATCATTTTAAGCTCCTCTGCAAGCGTCCATTGATATTTATCTTTCAGTTTTTTCACGTCAAGTTTTTCTTTCTCGAGTTTTGCTTCGATTAGTATCTGTTTTTCTTTGCTTAATACTTCGGTCATAAACGGGACCCTAAGTTTCTCAAAGAATGTCTTATATCTTTCATTGATTTTATCAACAATTATCTTTAGAGTGTTCCTATCTATGCCCTTGCTGTCGAATGTCGAAAGGTCCATAATGCTTGGATAATTTTTTAGCAAGGAAAACTTTCTATGTAACAAGACAAAAAAATTTCCATAGCTCTTTGTTGTGTGCCAAAATCTTTCGTATATTTTTTTCTTCTTTTCATGCTCTCTCTCATCAATCGCGACCCACGCGTACTTTTTTCTGTACTCTCTTGCATTTGCTGAAAAAGGTTTGTCAAGAAATATTTTATACATCCCGAGTGCTTTGGCCTTTGGTGGCGGAAGCCTATTCATATCTATTCCATAAATTCTGTTACGCGCCATATTGGATATTATCAACGTTCCGCCCTTTTCGACAAGAAAACTTCCGACGGTTTCGGCTGTTTCGTCTCTATATGCGAAAGCGCCCAAAGCAGGGCCGCCATGAAGAACAACATAAACAGGACCTACTCCATTCTCATAAACCGTGAATCCCTCGTAAAACCTTGCACGCATGTTTTATCTTTGCGCACTACATAATAAATAAATTGTGATGTCATCAGAAAAAATAATCATAGTGGGGTCAGAGGGATTTGAACCCCCGTTAGCAGGTTTCTCTTTCATATCACCGATGCCGAAGGCATCTCAACGCTCCAGAAACGTCTGGAGCCTGCCATCCTACCTGGCTAGATTATGACCCCGCTAAGAGATAAAATATTATAAAAACATTTATATAACTTTTATAAGTTTCTTTGGCTTCTTGGAAAAATATTTTTGATAGGCTGCATCTACACCACAACAACCAATATAGTTCCAGGAAATGGCTTCTAGCATGTCTTTTGTCATCTCTCTGATTTTACCACCTACTTTTCTAGCCACATATTTGAGCCCAATATAGTGTAGGTCGGAATGCTCTTCAGCTGGTCTCGGACTTATGGGAAGGGCGACCGCATCCAAGTCTAAATCTTTGAACTTAAGTTTCCCCTTTGACAACAATTCTTCGCGCGCAGCGATCGCGTGGGCACAATCATAGTAAGGGTAATGTTTTTGAAAGTTATTTATTTTAAAATGATACCTGGCGTCATCACAAGATGTGTCTGCACAAGCATCACGACAATATTCATCCAGTGGTCTGTGTTTCTTTCCTTTAATAGTAAACTCCTTTCCATAAAGTTGATACTTTTGAAGTGGATCTAAAAACAGAAGGGGCTGATAAAGCAAAGTTACTTTATAGCTTTTATTTTTTTCCGACCTAGAAGGAACATAAGCAACAAACTCGTGTTCGCAGCTTATATGATCAAAAGTTATTTTTTCTTCTGTTTTTTCAGATTTACAAAATTGCTGTAACCAGATGCCCTCTATAATAGCAGAGTGTGTTCTGGCTCTGAACTTATGGTCAGAACCCTGCCAACCCCAAAAAGCATAAATATTTCTTCCATGATATTTTTTCAGTTTAGAGAAATTTTCATATATCAGCTCAAAAGGAAAATATACACAGCCATGACGTCTTTTTAATTTTCCATTTTCCGTAATCTGTATTTTTCTAACAGTTCCCTTTGTTTTCCATCTTTCGCCTAAAATTTTTTTATTAAAGTCTTCGGGAAGTATCACTATCTCTCTATCTATTTCAACACTTTTCAAGGTGTCGATAACATTACTTATGCTGGACCCCCGGGACAGTTTTAGTTCCCTGTATCCGTTTTTTATTTTTCCTTTTAATTCTTGAACAGTCGGTATCTTAAATAATTTAGTAATGTCCTCTGATGAAGCTTCAATTACCATAGTATAACCACTACATAATAATTACATAAGAAAAAGATTAAAAGCTTGGTCTAAGTCATGTGAAAATAAAAAAGAAAAGAGAGGAGCTCAGATTTACTCGACTGGAGCACTTATCTTTCCGTGTGCAACGTGCTCGTATCCGGTGTCCAAATCTTTATATTTTATCGTTATGTCGGAGTTGAAGTTGTCTCCTGAAATTCCTGAGCAGGAAAGAACTATGTTTTGCTTGTCTCCTGAGTTCATGGTGAATGGTGTTGACGGCGATGTTCCCGAACAGCTGACTGCGGCTAGCGTGACATTAGTTACATTTATAGACTTTCCAAGATTCTGACCAAGATAAAGCGACACGCCGGAAGTGTTAACCTTATAATCAAGGCAGGTAAAACCGGCCTGATAGAATTCACACCTTGCTGGGACATACTTCCCTGGACTAAAGACACCGAGGTAGTATAGAGCTCCTATTGCAACAAGCACAATCAAAATCATCCAGCCATAAGTCATCAAGAACTCCATGGCTGCCTGTGCTTTTTTCGACTTCACTTTATCACCTCGAATATTCACTATAATTTTTTTCATTGAACTAGTATATAAACGTTTCCATACTTCATGATTTCCCGGAAATAGCCACATATCTGCTTTTAATAGATTATTGAACCCATTACCCCACCAAGCAAGTGTATCGCAGCAAAGAACACTACGACAGATATCCCAGCTAAAATAGGAAAGATTCGAACGGTTTCTTTTGCTGAGCCGGAGCGTATTATGGAAAGTAGCATTGATGAGAACAAGGAAGTGACCACCAACGAAACTATGGCAAATATTTTGAAATCTACCGGACTTACGGCAGGGCCAGCAAAGTTTATGGGGGTGGAAAAAGAAGCCGCTCCTGTTGCAGGTATTGATATAGTCTCAGAAAGCTGTTGCATAATTGTTATCACCTGAAAACTGAGACCAAACAAAAATGGAGCAGCCACACAAACAGCAAAAAATATAAATATCGTGTAGGTCATGACGTTGGCTGCTATTTCCTTTTGAATGGTCTGTGTTTTTCGTATGCTGTGAGCTATCCTGTCTAGCAGGTATGCCATCTCTCCACCAGACCTTATCCCAGCCACAATCAATTTCATCGCTCTTTTAATCATAAGAGAATCGAACTTTTCACCAAGCTCTTTCAGGCTTTCTTCAAGCGCCTTCCCACTCATTGTTTCCTTTGCCACGCCTTCTATTTCTCTCGATAGAGCACCGAACTCTGGTCTAATAGCGAACCACAGAGCCTTATCAATGCTCATCCCGGCCCTAATATTCGCTGATGTCAACTGAAGAAAATCTGATAAAACCTTTTCTATTTCTCTTGTTCTTCGATATATCGAAAAATCCAAAAGAACATAAGATAAAATCCACGGAGAAAAAAACGCGAGCTCACCTACTATCAGACTATAATAACCAAGCGGCTGGAGAAAGTATACAAATACTCCAAGAAGCAGAGAAAAAAAGAGTAAGAATCCTGTAAATTCGTGACCATCCATATCCAAATCTGTTTTTTTTAAAAGGTCGTTATAAACTTTTACTATTAAGTTCGGTATCATTCTTCCAATAATTTTGTAGTCGGGTTTCATTAAATGCACCTATGTCGATATTGTTGGTCTCGTAGACTTGGCAACGGAAACGAACATGAATTGGATAAATCCGAGGAAAAAGACCAAAAATAATAATATACCCATCGACATTGGGATGGGAAAGAAGCTCGAAAATATGAGCATCATAGACACTCCTAAGGACGGTATAACAACAGCGAGTATCATATAGAACATAGCCAGAGGATTAAGAGTTTTCCCGTAATTCTTAATCTCTATTATTTGCTCTTCTGTGAGCTGGTCTATGACAATTTTTAAAGACGACGCTATATCAGAGCCTGTTCTCAAGGAGTTAATTATTTGCCAACAGATTCTCCTGAAACCGTTGGATGGGTTGGTCTCCAAAACTTTGTCAAAGGCTTTCTCCAAGCTACTTCCCATGTTAACCTCTTCGACGATTTTTTTGAACTCTCTGCTTGTTTCTCCATATCCTTCAGAAACAGAAACGAGTGCATCGAATATTGTTATACCTGACTCAAGCTCTATGAGTATGTGCCGCCCTGCAGATATGAGGTCTTTTTCTATATTTTTAGCGCGATGTATTCTTTTCATATCAGGATACTTCATTATGTAAAAAAAAGATAAAAAAAACAAGATGGGCCACAATACCAGCAAAAGTAAAATGTTTTTTTCGAGTTTGAAAAATATGAAAAAAAGAAACACAACAATACCAAGCGAGATATAAAGAGAGGATATTAAAACCATCTTCATAAAATCTTTCGGAGATTTGTCTATACCGGCTTGTCTAAGTTTAAAGTCTAGGTCCGGGAATTTGCTAGCGAGCAGTTCAAAAAATTTCACTTCTCTCCCACCCAAATATAGCTATAGTTCGGCTTGATGATATCAATTCAACAAAACATTTACTACGGTTCTTATTTTGATTTTTTTCTTCTAGCTGGAGATGCTCTTCTTTTTTTAGGCATAACTTTTTTAAATCGCCTCATGACTTTCTTCACGGCAGGTTCTCTCTTCTTCACTCTTTTCTTCTTCCCTTCTTCAGGTACTCTTTGCTCAGGAGCCTTAAACTTAATGGGCTTATTTTTGTTGACATAATCCATAAGTTTTTTCTTGTTAGTATAATACTCTGCCATAACATAACCAACATCGTGGATATTGTTGACTTTGTGTTTGACCAACCATTTCAAGACCTTTCCTTTCTCTATAAGGTCTTTTTGTATTTCGTTTCTCGTATAGCCAGTGTATGTTTCTAATGTGTTCATAAGATTAACAGAACGGGCAACCTTTTCCAGTCGGTCCTTCTTTGCGTTCCACTGCATCAATACTCTGGCATCACCGTCTGGTAGAATTTCTGCGACCTGGAATGTTCGCCTATAACCCACACGCCTGTTCCTGTACTGAACAACTATCAACGATATTGCGGGCAGCATAGTCTTTGGTATGTTTATGGGAGGGTTTGTCAGCCTTACTATAGTTTCTTTTGTATTGTTTGCGTGAACAGTTGCATAAACAGAGTGGCCCGTATGCATAGCCTCAAACATAACTTCTGCCTCGCGTTGTCTTCTAATTTCACCAACTATTATTCTGTCCGGTCGCATCCTGAGGGAGTTGACTATCAAGTCCAACATAGATACTCCACCTTTTCCTTCTGGGTTTGGGAGTCTAGTAGTCATCGGGACCCAGTGCAAAAACTTTGGTAAGGTTATTTCTCTCGTATCCTCTATCGAAATTATTCTCTGGTTTGGTGGAAAGAAATTGGATATTACATTAAGCATAGATGTTTTTCCAGATGCTGTTCCGCCTGATATGAGAGTGGAAAGCTCATACTGAACAGCCAACCAGAGCAACGCAGACGCTTCTATGGATATGGTATTGCTTGCTATAAAGTCTGTGATTGTCCAAGGTCGTCTGGAGAATTTTCGTATTGTTATTGTGTTGCCAAAAGTTGATATTGGCTCCAGTGTGGCATTAACACGGTCACCTGTTTCTAAAGTAGCATCCATAAGTGGTTCGAGAAGTGTTATTTGTCTTCCAATGCGTCTCCCTATAGACGAAGCATAATAGTAGATTTTGTCTTCGTTCTCCATTTTTATGTTTGTCTTGAGCCAACCATACTTCTTGTGATAAACCCACACCGCTTCTTCAGAATTGTTGATCGCTATCTCCTCGAGATTGTCGTCTGCTATGAGAAGGTCTAGAGAGCCCAAACCAATGCTTTTCTGAATCAGGTAAGCTGCCAGATACCTTGTTGTCTTCTCGCTGGCATCCGGAAAATACTTTTTGACAAGAAATGATATCTTTTCTTCAAACTTTTTTCTAATCTCGGCAGATCTTTTTATATTTCGAAGGTCTTTTATGTCGAGAGAAACTTCTTTCACCAGTTCTGATTTTATCTTTTCGAGAATCAGTTCTGTGGTTTTTTCCACTCCTGTCACAGAAACCTTATAAATGGGTACATACTCCCCCTCAACAGTTTTTATTTCTATTTTAACAGGAATGTCGCCAGCATTAAACTGGTACGAAGCTAAAATCATTCCATTCCTCCCCAAGTTCTAACCTTTATTAAATTTATTTGACTACAAGCTCTTCATAAGCTTTAACAATCTCTGGCTTTTTTGCCTGAAAAGTTTGTTAGTTTTTTCGACTTTTTTCATTTTTTTATTCAATATAACAATGTTCTTCTCGAGAGGCAATCTGAAAGACGACTTGAACGCCTTTGCAGTTTTTATTATATACCGAAGGTCCTTCTCCATTTCACTCTTTTCTTTCTCAAGCTCTTCGAGTAGTTGATCTATTTTTGCTTTAACTTTGAACACTCTTTCAATTTTCTTGTATTTGGTCTCTCCCTTCTGTAACTCTTTTTTAAGATTTTTCTCCGCATTTTTCACCTTCTTCACTATTTCTTTTTGAGCATTTATTATTTCTTTGTCTTTTTTTTCAGCCATATTTTCAAGCTCAAGGATTGTTTTCTTATGCCTCTCAATATTTTCAGAAAGCTTTTTCTCCAACTTGTCCAGCTGATTATATCTTTCCTTTATCTCGGAAAATTCCTGGTTTTCATTTTTAATTGTATTCTTTATTTTTTGCAAGCTCTCTGAAAGTTTTTTAATCCTTTCTTCAATGCTTCTCTCTCTGCTTCTCAAAAGACTTAATCTTTCGTGTTTTATCTCCAGATACTTGTCTATTTCTTTTCTCTTGCTGAGAATGTTTTCGTATTTCTTATGCTCGTTTATAAGTTGTTTGTGAATGTCTTCAATGTTGCTTTTTATTTTTTGTTCGAGAGCTGCCACACGCCGTTTTATATCCTCACGTTCTTTTTCCGCATCGTATAAAGTCTTAAGCTCTTTCGATATCTTTGTCGTATCTATAGTTTTTTTCAATTTTGAGAACTCTGCTTCGATATCATCTATGACCTTGGAATGTTTTTCCAGTTTTTCAAGCATAGTTTCTGCGCGCACCGTGAATAGGTCTTGTGTCTCCTTAAACTGCTTTAACTTCTGGACTTTTTCTTTTTCAGTTAATTTTTTACCGACTAAATAACCAGTTGCAAGTCTGTATTCAACACCAAGTATGCCTTGCTCCTGGAGAAAAGAAGCCCATTCCTCTATCACAGATTCTGAAACGCCCAAAGTTTTGGCAGCCTCGGGTATGCTTATCTTCCCTCTTTCTTTGACAAGTTTGACTAGTTTGTCCACAGCGGTCTGAATAACAGCCATGATAATATATTGCAAGAGCCTTATATAAATAATTTGTCTAGATAGAACTGACTCTCTCGGAAGATGTGATAAAATCATGTAGGAAATAATTTCTTTTTGGTTCAGAAAAAGACGAAGATTTAAACATAACCTAAGAAGAGCTAAAAAGAGCTAAAAAACTTACGGTGTCTTTTTCAGCCATATTTCTTATACATCCTCCTTGCGAGATAATTTTTGATGATGCGCTCGCTGGCAACGAAAAGCGGTTCTGGTAGTGCATCAAACTCAAACCAGTCCCATTCCTCGGCCTTGTCATGCTCTTTTAACTTAACATCGCCTTCTACGAGAGCTGGTTTAAGCCCTATAGTAACATAATGCTTTCCATACATAATATCATTACTGACAGATATAACTTCTAATCCGTCTATTTTCAATCCTGTTTCTTCAAAAACTTCTCGCTTTGCAGCATTCTCAAACGATTCTCCATATTCGAGGTGTCCGCCAGGCAAACACCATGCTCCCTCACCATGCGAACCTTTACGCTTACCGAGAAGAACCTTACCATTCCTAATAATCAGTACGCCAACACCGACAAGAGGTCTTCTCTTTTCTTCGTTCATTTTTTCTCTCCTATCTCGTTATACTCCCACAATCATAATCGTCCAGGTGCTCGTTGTCGAGCAGGAATGAGTCTGGCATGCCTTTGATTTGCTCATCACCCGCTGTGCCTGACCAGTACAAATAATCTATATTGGTCGCATTATTTAAAACAGCGATACCCGCGCTGCTGATTTCATCCTTATCCACGAGTGATTCTATGCCATATGGCGAAGATGAAAAATTTCCGGCCAACCGCTGTAGGAATGATGGAGCATCTGGAGATGCCTTGTAGTAAGGATGGTAGTAGTGGTCTCTCAGGTTTTCTATATTCCATATCTTCTTCCCGTCGCCGTCTAAGAGTATATTGGAAGGCAAACCAGAATAATCCGAAACTTTGATGTAGGCTGTTGTTATGTTGCTTGGAAAATCTTCTGATACCAACCCTAAAAATTGGTTGAGTAAAGAGGATTGCCAAGTGCTCATATCTTCTGCCGCCAGAATTGTTGTGGACTTATTCGCAAGTGCACTAGCCTCTGCCTCTGTCGCCACATATACAACATGCCCGTAGACATAAGACGATCCGGAAGAACCTGTCTTCAGGAGTGTTGTAAAATTATCATATGGCGTTTTGCTTATTACTCTATGCACCTTTGCATATGTTTCTATTGCAAAGGTTGGGTCCTCAAAGCCTGATATGTCAACAGCGGTATGCAAGGACTTGTTGTAGTGCCAAGATGCCATGCCTCTCTGATCTCTTAGATTTATGGTGGCGTCCACGTAGATATCTATTGTCCAAGGACTTGACTGATTTACCGACATAGAACCAAAAGATACAGAAAAATTGGCTCCGATAAGCTTTGCAAGGTCAGACAATCTGCGGTCCCATTCAGTTAGTGTAGAATTTTCCATGACAGGCTTTTTCACGCCGTCTAGTTCACCATTGATCATCAACTCTTCTATGTTGCCCGTGACATTATCAGAGTACGACCCTCTTTGAATCATATCATCTATGAGTGTTGTGAGAGCACGAAATGCGGATATGTAAACAGCCCTCTGAATGTCCTTCTCGGCATCGTCTAGAAAACTATTCAATGCGTTGACACGAATATTGACAATATCATGTCGTTCGTATTCATTGCTTTGCATCATATATGTCATAAGAACAGCTGCCAGCAGAACTGCAATCATACTGAAAAATATACCTTTGCTAGATGATTTATTTTTTCTGCTTCTTACCCCATCTAAAATTCTTCCTTCAGCCATTTCTCTAGTTATCATTGTCTCCATATCCTCACTTCCACAAGAGATGGTCCCCACAAAGTAGGCACTCTACCGACGCTCGAAGCACTTGTCTGTATTTCAGTTGCTGACACATAAGGACCAAGAAGCGTCTTCAATCTATTAATAGCATCATCTTTTGCATCACTCTCTGTTGAAAATGTTTCGCCATATCCAACTTGCGAAGGTATGAGAAACGTATAGTCCACCAAGGAGTTAAACGGGTTGATATAATATCCGTAGCCGAAACTTAAATTATATGTGTTTGTCCCTGCTACAATCTCTCCTGTCTTATTCACATAGCCGAAGCGTGCAAATTCATGTATCAGCGGGTCCGGAGGATGTTGATATAATACTATAGAATTGGCGGATGCTATTTGTGATGGGTTGGTGCCAGTGTAATACAACCAAGCCAGTTGAGAGTCCAGCGCAAGTGAGGTCGCGTTTCCAGGAGAATCAAAACGCCAGCCCAGGTTCCTATAAAACTGACTAAAACTGCCTCCTGCGCTGTCGGAGTAAGAATCAATTGGAACAACCTTTGTTAAGTCTATGTTACCGTAAAGATTTTTTGTCGTCGAAAACTTTATTTCGACATAGGAAGTGTTGAAAATCTTTCTTTCAGCGCCATAGTTTTCTCTGCTGTGATATGTGTCTACATCCACAACAAACCAGAAATACTCATTACTAAGATTCTCATAGGTTATCCCAACGCTATTGAGAGCTGACTTGATCTCATTGTCTGTCCAATAAACATTGTTGTCAACCACATTCTTTTGAGACACATCATACTCTGTACCCCTGTAAGCAATACGCAGCTCTGCTGTTGTCGCGATTATGCTCATGTTAACAAACAACGAGTTTATATCACCAAGAACAAAAATAGGTTTCTTGTATCTTATTGAACAATGCGAAACAACTTGGGCAAAATATTTTCGCTCCAGATTTTCCAGCGTGTTCATCTTTTCTATTGAATAATTCAGAACAAAATGCGATGCACCGTCATCGCCAGCCTCATTTCCACCACTTCCATAGCTTCCCACAACTGTTAAGGCGTTGTGGCCGTCATGCAAATATGAATTAAGATTTGTAAAAAGCGCGCCACCAGTCCCGCCACCCACGTGCACATCATTTATATATGCGTCAATGTTGTTATCTGTCCAAGCAGATTCTATAAACCAGTATGAATCAATAAGCGTGGCGCCTGCCGGTATGTCCATATCGTATGTTATGTTAACTTTGTTTCCATTGTTACCTCCCCACCATCTCCGAACACTGCTTGTTATAACATCTCCCTTGACAATCAATGTATTGTTTTTTTGCATTTTCGTTGCCCATGCACGGCCAAGGTATCCCTCCTTTGGTCTGCCTTTTTTTATACCAGAAACTACTCGCTGATAAATGACTCGCTGAGATTTTTCGGGAACTGAATTGTTGTAAATCATGTCATCGTCTATCCACATACCATATCCATATTCATCAGGGAGAATGTCATCTAGGAATTCCTTTGACAGATTCTTGGCCAGATCCTGGTCTCCATTGGCCCAGAACTCACCGATTTGTTCAAGTATTGTGTTGTTTGGATTGCTTATTAGACCGGCAGACATAAGATCAAGAACATAGGGATTGTTGGACTCGCTGACTTTGATAGACGCAAGTGTATTTATCGTATCCCTAACAAAAAACCTCGTTTGCTCTGTGTGGGACGGAGTTGTGTGCAATTGAAAGAGGAGCACCATGGTGAGAACAAGTATGCTGACCCCTATCAAGGCATCCATAGTAAATATGAAACCTTTTGATCTACACCACAAGCTCATCAACTCCATGTTTGAACCACAAGCTTAACAGGATCTCCTTTATAACCTACTATCCTTTGGACACTTATAAGATTATTATAGTTTGTCGGCTCATCACCAATTTTAAACTCCGTTCCGTCGACCTTCACAACCACACCATTCATATCTTCAACATAGAAGTAAAAGTATGAGGGCTGTGAAAATTCTTTTCTTATATCTTCCATTGGCAGGTGCAGGGTTTCGTTGAGCTTTCTTTCATCAAGCTGGCCGTCACTTCCAAGCAGTCCAATGGCATTGTATGAATCCCGAGTCCAGTTGGGCGGCGAGCCCCGCGTGAGAAGACTCTCAGATATTCTAATTGCCCCGGCTTCTATGACTTTTTGTGTGTAAGTATGCTCTATTGAAGCGGATGAAACTGCGCGAAACACAAGCAAGAATATAGAAAATATTATGACCGCTATCAGAAAATCCATTGTCCAGCTTTGTGCCTTTCTCGAATTTCTAGAAAAGATTGTTAAAAAATTATTTGTTAACATACACAACACCATTGGATTTTCTTATCCGATTCTCCCCTTTCTGAATGGTTCCGTTTATTTCAACAGCCAAATTAATACTATAACTATAATCATCCGTGCTAAACATGAGGCTCTTCCCATTTTGTGTTATGTCATAAGAAGAACCTGCTATCGTCTCTGCTATAGAAAAGTTTCTTTCGTACCCGTCCTTTTGTGATGCTGCCAAAGCAACTTCATTGCCAACTATTTCTACATTCTTTTTTAGCAAATCAAACTCATGTTGCCTAGCGGTATTTATAAGCTGAGTAGACGAGAATGATAAAAAAAAGACAAAAAATAGAAATAGCACCATCGTTAACAAGACAAACTCTATCGTAGACTGCGCCTTTGTTTCGACCTTCATCTCTAAAATTGTTTGTGTACGTTCTCGTATATCTCGTTGCATAAGTATCATTCAGATATTTGTATACAATTATCTTTAGCTTCAACAGTGATAACATGCGTACCTTCTAATGTGGAGAGCGACCCCGTGAGATTTGTAATTGTGTAAACAACAACATCTGTCACACCACCCGATGTTCGAATTCTAAACGTAATCTCTTTGTCTCTGAGCAATATACTTTCTATTCTGGAAGGGAAAAAAACTTTAATCTGCAACTTAGAAGGCTCCCCGTATGAATAAACAGTTTCAGCTGTATCAACAATCTTTCTGGCAGCATTATAAGCCTGCGTAGTTATTATGATGTCCTGTGATCCGCGCGAATATTCAAGAAAAAGCGATATGATCGGCAGAGATAAGGTCATGAGAAATCCTACCATTATTATATATTCGACAGCTATCTGCCCTTTGCGCCCCCCACGTAGCAATAAAACCATAATCTTAATTACTCGGGCGAGAATATAAAATTTATTTTAGATGGTTTAGCTTGTGTGTTATGGCATGACTTGTGAAAATAAATGTTTTAGCAATATAAACTTGCATAATATTTTTCTGTTATTCTGTGTTATTAGGGTATGGACAGGCATGCTGCATCAGACATTCGTATACTTCGTATGAAAATCCTCTATTTTCTCGACGACTTGTTTGATCTGGTCTTCTGGCGGTAGAAATGTTGCCCTAAAATGCCAAGTGCCTGGAAGTTGACCAAAACCGCTCCCAGGAACAACACAAACACCGGTTGACTCTAGAAGAGACAGACAATAGTCGCTATCTGTCTTTTTATCAGGTAGATCTATCCTCGGAAAAACATACATTGCTCCTGATGGAGTCTTGCACTCAATACCATCAACACTGTCCAACCCTTTGCTTAACAGGTGCGCCTTCCTCTTTAGCGAGTTCAGTATGCCACTTTTTTCTTTTGTGAAAAGTTCATAAGACTCATCCCCCTTTTTGGGTGGATTAACCATGAGATAGAGAATAATCTGACCTGCTGCATTTGAGCAGAGACCAATTGAGCGCAACTTCAAAAGCTCATTATTAACGTTGGTGGGTATGTTTCTAACCTCAAGATAACCTGCCCGTTGTCCGCATTCACCCAAATAACCTTTAGAAGCGCTATGCAAACTAAACAACGAAACGTCTCGCACATCTAACTCGCACATCACTTTTGCAAAAGATATGAATTTCTTTTCGTTATCGTAGATGTTTTCCTGATAAACCTCATCAGCAATTATAGAAAGATTATGCTCCCTTGCAAACTCGATTATCATTTCAATATTTTCATGGTCAAGCACCGCACCGGTAGGATTTCCTGGATTAATAACAACAATTGCCTTCGTGTTTATACCTTTTTGTTTTGCATCTTTTATGGACTGTTCCAAAGACGCTTGACTAAGCTGCCAGTCGTTATCTTCATCAAGAAAATAATTAACTTGCTTACCACCCAGCAAAGAGATGAGAGCAGAATAAAGTGGATACTGAGGAATAGGTATCATGACCCCATCGTTTGGATTTGCTATTAACATGCTCAAAACGAATTGAGCGCCTTGACTTGCGCCGTCTGTCAGATATATATCTTCGGCCCTTGCGGTAATATCGTCTCTTTTAGTGATAAACTTAGAAACAGCATCCCTAACAAATTCAAAGCCCTGGCTGACTGTATAAGCACCAAGACCGTGCTTACTATGAGCTATAATAAATCTCGCCTTTTCTATTACGTCGCTAGGAAAGATTTCATCAACGTGTTTGTCATTCAATAAATCAGGATACTCTACCAAAGAGAGAATCTGCCTGATATATGTTAGCGGCTCTTGCTTGAGCGCCTGCGGATTACCGATATTACACCAGATAATTTCCTTGCCTCGCTTCTGAAGCTCTTGCGCTCTTCTCACAATTGGGCCACGGACAGCGTATCTTGCCTCTAATACACGATTACTTACATCTTTTAGCCCTAACACCACAACACCTTAAAAATCATCGATCAATAACCAACCATCTGACCGTTTTCCGAGTCTATTTCTCAAAGAACTTCCTGACCATCGGGTTCATATCTTCCATATAACGCATGCTGATTTGCTCATAAAAGTTGTAAATAATCATCACGGTAAGTAATATTCCTGTTCCTGTGCCTAGCGCACCTGTAAAGTCTGCGAGGGCAGCAACAAGCCCGACAAACAAAGCACCCATCACAGCCAACGGCATAATATACCTAGATAAAACCTTTTCGACAATTCTAGGATCGCGACGAAAGCCAGGCACCTGCATACCTATGCTCTTTATTTGCTCAGCGACAGAGTGTGCATCCATGCCGCTTGTTTCGACCCAGAACACAGAGAATATGGTCGCACCTATCATCATAAAGAGTAGGTATGTGAGCGCTCTTATGACCGATGTTACATCAGGCAGTCCAACAAAAAACATATCAATGAAGAGTGCCAAAAGAAAACCAAGAATAATAGAAGTGACTATTATTTCTTTGTATTTTTTCTTGACTAGAAACACAGAAGAGAGAATGCCGAGAAATACAACAGTGGCGAATACAAGGAAAAATATCTGTATTTGAGGTACGCCCCTTGGAGCTGATAAATAGTAAAGAACACCGGATGTGAAAGTCCCGTTGGAATTGACACAGCCAAGAATGCCGCACCTCACTCCTTCATGAACAGTTTTTGCAGTCATCGAGCCAATCATATGAAGATTGGCGAGCAGAGCAGCTGTCAATATAACTGGTATGTTGCTCGTATAGATAAATTTCAGTGGCCATCTTCTACCAAACCCGCTGAAAGAACCAAATGCAAGCGGTATCTCAACCTTTATGTCTTGCACATAGACAACTATGACAAAAACTAATATCGTGGCAAGTATGGGAAGCAATGTAAGTACGGCATTCTTTATGAGACCAAGACCAAGATATGAAATGAATTGAGGAATCAAACCAGACGGGAGTTCTGAACCTGTTGGAACAAGAGGATTAAGTGCTGAAACAAAAATTCTTTTTGTAACACCAGCTGCGATGAAAAGAGATATTCCAGAACCTATACCCCACTTTGAGACAACCTCATCCATTAAAAGTATGATAAAACCACCAAACGCTATTTGTGCAATAACAATCGGCATAAGTGTGGCTGATTTAGCAGGTATGGCACCGAATGCTACATAGGCGTACGCTTCGAATATACAAAACAGAATTGCTAGCAACTTTTGTGTTCCTTGAAACCTTGCTCGACCTTCTTCGCTCTGAAGATTCCAAGAAATAATTCCCGACCCGACAAGCAACTGTAAAATAATGGAGGCTGTGACTATAGGTCCAATACCGAGCGTTATCAGAGAACCCATTGTAGATGCCATTATCTGCTCCAATATTCCAAATCTCGCAAGAGCTTCCTCTTTGACACCAAAAACTTTAATCTGGCCTAGAACTAGAAACATCAGTAGAACTAACCCTGTCCACTTCAAACGGTCTTTGAACGTGAGTCTTTTTGTCGGGCTACTCACACCGGGCAGATAGTTGATCAAGTTTTCAAACACTTACCACACCAGCTGTCTAATTTTATCGATAATTTATCGCGTTTTCTTGGTCTAACTTTTCACAACCCTCATTCAGATTTTTCAAACTCTTTACCAGCAGCTTCCTCTGTGGGATTTTTTTCTTGTTTTTTCCTACTCGTTTTTTCAGCTATGATTACTTTTCCTCCGGCTGATTCTATTTTTTCTCTAGCTTTTGCTGTGCATTTACCAACCACAACAACAATTTCTTTCGGAGCTGTTCCACTACCCAAGAGCTTTTCATAGCCAAGCTCAATCAAGTTAATCTTTTTCTGTCCTTCTCTCAACAATTCTCCAAGGTCTGAAACATTTATTGTTTTCAGCTTTCTCTTTGGCTTAAGTTTTTTATGATAAAAATGATTTTTTTCATATTTCACGATATAGCTACGTCTATGTTTGCTAGAACCCGCATATCCTCGACCTCCGCGGCTCCCCTTGCCTCTGTGCTTCTTCTTTGAGCCATAGCCATGCGTTTTGGAGCCACGAAGCTTTCTAACTTTTTTAACTTTTTTCTTTCCCATATAGACACACTCAAAGCATCTTCTTTATCAAATCGTTTATCTTTTCTCCACGATATCCTATAGAACCCTTTGGCCAATTTCTTTTTATACCTTTTATACCTCCACGAGCAGGGGACAGCCTGTAAACCTTTTTATCTGCTCCTTTCTTTTCTTTTATTAGATTTTCCGTTTCTTCTGATAGCTCTCCCCACGTCACAAAATCCTTTACCTTCTTGATCATTCCCATTTTTGATTTATCTTCTGAGTCTACGATTATAAGAGAGTTTACCCTTTTCAAACCCAAAAGTTTGAAAGTGTCCCTGATCTCTTTCTTTGTGTTTATCGAACCGCGAAGTCTTATAACAGCTATTTTTCCCATAACAATCACTCATTACTTTTTTTATGTGGTTTTTTTCGTATCTTCTTTGGTGTTGCTTTGGATTTGATTGAACCTTCTTTTTTCTTTTTAGTTTCCTTATCTTCTTCTAAGGTATGAGAGATGTTTGTTGTCGGCACCTTCATAGCGTTAAGCTTTTTGAGCGCATTGAACACAGCAAACGAAGCATTAACCCTCGACCTTGTATTTCCAAAAGATTTTGACCATATATCTTTTATCCCTGCAAGCGATATTATTTTCTTCATTTCATCATTTACGCAGAGCCCAACACCCTTTGGAGCTGGCTTTAGTATAACTCTCACGGAGCCTCGCTTCCCTTCAACTGCAAAAGGTATCGAATGTTTTTCACCGCAACCACACTCCCAGCTACCACATCCTCGTTTTATTGGTATTATATTTAGCTTGGCTTCGGTTGTTGCTTTTTCTATCGCAGGGACATGCTCTACAGCAGAAGCTTTTCCGATACCAAGATAGCCGTCTCTATTTCCAACTACAACAACAGCAGAAACTTTAAACCTCCTTCCAGATTTATGCATTCTTGCGGTTTTTTTAGTCGGGGTTCTTCTTATACCGCCACCTTTTCCAGGAGACCCCCCTATCAAAATTATCTCACTCTCGAGATTTGGTAAGAGTTTGTCAACTATTCCAGGCTCCTTTATCTTAAGCCCTCGTGCAAATATTTCATCTATTGATGTTATCTCACCGCGCATAACTGCCTGACCAAGCTCTGTGGTCGGGATCCAGCCGCCTGTTTTCACCTCTTCTCTAGTTTCTTTTTTCTTCTGGCTTTCTTCTGGCTTTGTCTGGCTTTCTTCCTCTTCTCCGCGATTTTTCTTTGTTTCGGAGGGAGCTTCCTTCACAGTTGACTCCTCTAAAGTCTTTTTGTTTCTTTTCTTTTTTTCAGCATCATCGTTTTTCTTTTTTGTCATAATACCACTCTTGGTTGATTCTATTGATAGCTCTCTTGGATTTTTTTCTTAACTTCTTGAAATTCATTCTCAATATCATCTGATATATGTTTACCTTTAATGCGTTCATCACTTGGCAACATATTGCTATCAACATTAATATCAAGTCCGGCATCCTTAAGTCCAGCAATGACAGCGTACAACAAATTCCCCTTAGTTGACCGTTGAAGGCCAAAATCAACCACTGCTTTTAGTAGGTTTCTCTTCTTGGCTTCCATACCAAACAAGAATCCCACAAGATATGCAGCAGGTGTGTTTGAACAATTTTTTGACCAGCCGAACTTTTTGAGCGATTTCGAGGAAAATGCAAAAATAACTTTGTCACCATATGGCTCATAGTTAACCATTTGAACATTAACATAATTAAGCGATTTTCTTATGACTATCCTTGGCAGCCCAGACTTGAGTAGGGCAAGCCTCTTTCTATAATTTGTCTTCTTCTCAATTCTCCTTCTAAAGGGCATTTCAACCACTCTCTACACAAGATTTTTATTCTTTTTTATTTTCCTCTTTTTGCTTTTCTGATTTTTTTTCACCATGTTCAGGCAATGGCTTTTCCAGCATTTTATGTTGTTCGATGTAAAGCCTCATATGAGCCTTGCTCCTGAAAAATCCTCCTCCAGCCTTTCTGTAAAGGTTTCTATAATGAGCATTAGATAAGTATCCGCCCTGTTTAAGTTCTTTTAACATTTTTCTGAGTGCTCTTATCTGATTCATCCACGTGACTTTTTTGCCTCTTCTGGCAGTCGCTTTACCTTTTCTTGAGCCGTGTCCCTTTCTCCGTCCCTTTGCTTTCTGAGCTTTCACTCGCCTTGTCCTTGCCTTGCTAACGCCTTTCTTTTGTAATTTCTTTATGACACCATCATTGACAAGCCGCCGGATGTCAGCAGCTGTTATAGCATCAGATATGTCCTGAAGCCTAGCAGGATCAAACCATATCCTTGTTTCTCCGCATTTTAAAACCCTTGCGGCCATTTTTCTTTGAGATTTCAGATCCATTACAATCACTTGGATAAGATTTTGGATATTTAAATTCTAAACGACCACCATAAGCTAGTTAAACTCAAATTTCTTATTCCTGTTTTCGAGAGCATCTAATACGTTCATCTCTGTTCTGGGTATTCCAAACTTCCCGAAATGTATCTCACATTTTTCGCAAAAGAAAAGATGCCCTTTTATCTTCTTTCCAACACTGCCACAAATAGGACATCTCCCTTCTCCGAAGACTTCAAACATTTTGTGCCCTCCTATATTTTTATTCTATTTTCCATCATATTCATGAATTATCGTTCACGTGCATTTATCGGTGTCTGCTAAACTATGAAGCATGAAATTTTATCAATACTCAGTCTTTCAAGTTATGATTTCTCCTTGCTGTTCTTATTCTCCTCATTTTTCTTGTCCTTGACTCTTCCCCTCTTGTGAAGCCTTCTTTTTATTTTTTTCAGGTTTCTGATTTTAATGCCTAATTTTTCCGCTTTTTCAATGATGGCTTTCCTTTTCTTGAGTCCAACTGTTGAAGCGATAATTATGATCTCTTTTTCTGGGTTGCATCTGTCAATATCTGATGGGGAAAAAACTCTTTTCGGCTTTAATCCATCTATCAAGCCAGACGCAGCTTCTGGAGATTTATACCCAATTTTTGGTACTTTACCGTGAGATTTCTTTCTTTTTCTCAACTTGCTCTGGTGCCCCTTTGGTCGTCTCCATTTGGCACCAACCCTTTTGAGGTTTTTATAATTCTGTCTCAAAAATTTGGGTTTATTCTTTTGTCTGTTCTCTTCTGGCTTTTTTCCATTAATTTTTTCGCTATTTTGCTCACCAGCATTAGCTTCTGTCATTGTCTTTACACCACATTTTCTTTCTTAATTATTTTCATATGCTCTTGTCACTCAAGCTTAGTTTTCGATTACCCGCAGGGGCTTTTGAATGATAAATATCCCGTCTTGAAATATTCTTCTATCCCTTCCAATAACCTTACACGCCTGCTCTATATTTGCAGCGGTTTGTCCAGCATTTTCTATGCTGATTGATGAAACAGTTATTATATCTTTTTCGACTTTGACTTTGGTGTCTCCAACAATGTTGGCAACACGAGCTCCCTTCTCCCCAAGAAAGTTCTTTATTAACACCTTTCCGTCTTTAACCTCTACCGTCATCGGAAAATGAACATAATGTATTTTTAACTTATATTCAAATGCCTTCTGGACACCCAATATCATATTCCTAACATGTGCAGCGATCGTATTCACCATTTTATACGCTAATCCTTTCTTTTTCTCGTTGGTGGAAACAACAAGTGTTCCGTCTTTCTTTTCTATAAGAATCGAATGATTATATCGTGGGTCAGAGAAATCCCTCTCGAGCTCTCCATTCTTTCCTCTAACCACTACTTTTTTCCCCTCGACAACTACCTCAACATTTTCTGGTATTTTTATTTCCTTTTGCATATTTATCTCCATGTGCTGTTATTTGAGCATTTAATGAGATTTGATGACGTTTGGTATAGTTTCCCTTTTTGAACCTAATAAACATAAGCTACTAACTTTCCTCCTGTTTGATGCTTTTTTGCCTCGTGTTGTGTCATCATGCCTTTTGGAGTTGTTAAGATAAGTATGCCAAAATCCTTTGCAGGCAAAAACCGGGTTTCCCACTTTTCAAACTCATTCTTCTTCAAGGAAAATCTCGGTTTTATGACATTACAGTCGTTTATATTTCCTGCGAGGAATACCCTAAACTTTCCAGATTTTAGGTCATCAATAAACTCAAAATTTTCTACATATCCATATTTTTTCATAAGATTTAGTATCTCCCTAACCATATTACTTGCTGGGACTTCGCACAATTTTTTACCTACTCTTTCTGCATTTTTAATTGCTGAAAGCACGTCCGCGATAATATCATGTCTCATTATTTCACCCCAGTTTTTTGAAACCAAGCTTTTTTGCCACCTCTCTGAAACATCTTCTACAATAGTAAAGACCAGCAACTCTGATAACTCCATGAAAGCTTCCACATCTTCTACATTTTTTCGATCCTTTTCCAATTTTTCGTTTTACTGCTTTATTCCGCATTTTTACACCTTTTGTTCTTTCTCATTAGACTAAAATATTGTAATTATGACATATCTTAATATTCTTTCTCTCTTTTCTCGACTATATCTATACCAAGAGAGCGGACAAAATCCATTGCCTCTTCTCTTGATATTCTGTGCTTCTTCCCAACTTTTTTTGAAAGAGACTTTCTCTTTATAGAGAATCCGGGCCTTTCCAAAGTAACACAAACATCAAAACCAAGTATTCCAATTTTAGGATCGTAATTCATTCCCGGAACAGAGATATACTCTTCAACACCAAATGAAAAATTCCCAAATTGGTCAAAGTTTTTTACAAGTAACTTCTTATCCACTGCTTCTACGAGACGCATCAAAAGCTCTTTTGCATTTTTTCTTACGGTAACCATAACACCTATTGGTCTTCTTCTACCAACACCAAACGTTGTTCTTTTATGTGTCTTGGTTACAACGGCTTTTCTGCCTGTGAGCGATTCTAAAATTTTTTTGGCATTCTCGATATTCCCATCCTTTCCACATCCTATATTTAAGACTATCTTCTCTATTCGAATTTTTCTCATCGGATTTGTTTTTGGGTCGTTCATTCTTACCACTCGTTAGTTCTTATAATTCTTTTGCTATTGATATGACCGGCTTTTCTTTGCCCACAACAAAAACATAGTCCATTGGAACATCCACATCTTTACCTTCTATGTCAAGCACGACTCTATTTGGCCTTGAACTTCTTTCAATGATTATCTCTTTAATTTTTCCCACAACACCAATATTCCGGCCTGTTGTAACCATGGCTATGTTTCCCACCTCAAACTTGAGTACGTCGGATATTTTTTTGTCTTTCGTGGTTAAAATAATCACGTCTCCTGGCTTGAGGCTGTTGTCATCTACCAACATTGTTTCACCTGTGTGAAACCCAAGTTGTATTCTTCCCTTTTTCACGATTTTTTTTCTGACAATTTTAACCAGTCTCCTCTCAGCATCAGTTTTTTTGATGGGCTGAATCGAGAGTCCTTTTCTATGTGGTAGAACCATATAATATTCTGTTCCCATTTCAAGTATATCCATAAGACCAACGGGAAATTTATAATCTTTTCTCACAACACCATTTATCTTTATGAGACCTTTTTTTACTATCTCTTTTGCTTCTTTGGCTGTATGGGCATATTCAAGAATATCTCTTATTATGACAAGCAGGGGTATTGCGGACTTTTTATTATGAGGCCCTACCCTAAGTGAAACTATAAACTTTTTCTCCTTGGTCTTTATTCGCCAGAATTTTGGCGCATTATACCTCTTTGTTATAGCCATCATTTCTCACCCTTTTCTTTGGCCGATTTCTTACGCTCTATTATTTTTTGCCTTCTTTTATCATCCTTGTTGATTGAAACTATCATAAGATTGCTTGGCTCAAAGGGAACATGTTTCTCTTCTCCGGTTGATTTTTTCGCTTTCAAGTTTTCTATGAAAACTTTACCTCTCTTTAAATCTACGCGCATGACTTTCCCTGTCTTACCTTTAAAGTCACCGCGCATAACTTTGACTTCGTCCCCCTTCCGCACAGAGAGAGAGCGACAACCGACTGATTTTCTTAGCTCTTTGCTCAGCAATGCTCTCACAAATTTTTGCCTCACATGTAGCGGAGCATTATACCTATACTTGCGCTGTTTTCTCGGCTGTTTACTTCTTATCCACTCCCTGGACCATTCTTTTTTCAATCACACCACCTTGAGCATTAAAATTCACACAACTAAAAACTTCACACAACTTGCGAACTTATTTTTCCTATAGCTGAAAATCTCTGTATAGCCTCCTTTGCCACAACGCCTCTTATCTCAGTACCTTGTGGTTCTTTTGTTTTTGGATTAATTATTACTGCCGCATTATCTTCGAACTTGATTCTCAGACCATCTGGTCTTCTATACTCCTTCTTTTGACGAACAACAACAGCATAGACAACTTTTTTTCTCATCTTCTCATTGCCAACTTTCACAGAGCATATCACAACATCCCCAATACCTGCTCTTGGGAGCCTTTTTCTCTTCCCCTTGTAAAGCTTAACGCTAATAACCTCTAACTCTTTTGCCCCAGTATTGTCTATACATTTAAGTCTAGTTTTCAGCGTTATGGGTTTTGTTATTTTAGCTGCTATCGGTTTCATTTTCAATCACGTCTGTTTTCATGTTCTCTTGCTCATTTTTATTATTCTCTATATCTTTTTTTCCATCTGTATGGGGTGATTTCTGGTTAATCTTTTCAACAACAACAAAGTGCTTGGTCTTTGTAATCGGACGACATTCCGCGATTCTTACTACATCCCCAATTTCTGCTGCTATGCAATCTGGGTTATGCGCAGCAATCCTGGTCTTTCTTCTCTCAAATCTTTCATATTTTTTAATGAACCTATTGTAACTCCTTTCTACTATAACAGTCTTGCTTCCTTTATCGCTAACAACCTTTCCTATAAATGTCCTTCCTCTGACTTTTAATGAGCCGTGCCAAGGACATTTAAGACTATCACATTCTTTCTCTGGTCCTTTTATACCGAGGCCAATATCTTTCATATATATCATCTCTGCTTTAATCATCTAATTAACAGCTTCTTATCAAATTTATATCCGGTTTCTTACATCTTTTTTAATCGTTTATTCTACGACTTGTGTAGTTAAAAACTTTAGGTGTTAATACTCTAGCTTCTACTCTCCTACCATCTTTTTAATTTTTTCTTGATTCGATCCTCCGGTCTTCCAAGGATTATGTCGCCATCAATATCAACTTTCCCCTTGTCTAGCGCAACCCTAAAGATGGTTCCGGCTTTTGGTATAACTCTCCTTTTTGACTTTTCAGCACTTCCATTCAGCCCGATTATGATTGTCTTTGCTGTCTCATCAACTATCTTGCCCTTCAAGCCAACTTGTGACTTATTTCTGCTTCTCATAACTGCCACATCAAGTCCAATCAGCTCATGCCTCGCTATGTTATATTTTGTTCTCACACTAGACACCAACCTTGTATTCCTTGGTGGTTTCTAGGACTTCCTATTATGCTGACACCTGGTTTGTATTCTTTGTCGGCTTTCCTCGGAAACCAGAGTTTCTATTAGACTTCTGGCGTGAATATACAACATACAAACTCATACCACCTATTTCAGTGGCACGAATTTACTTGAGCGAGTTGCTCCAAATCCTGGTGCGCTGTGTTTTACGGGTTTTCTTGTTTGAGCGAACTCACCAAGATAGTGTCCTATCATTTCAGGCGTTATCTCTACTGTTTTGAATTCTTTACCATTATGAACACCAATTTTGGAACCTACCATCTCAGGGAGTATTACCATATCACGTGCATGAGTACGTATTAGTTTATCCTTTCCTTTAAACATACGTATTTTTTTCAAGAGTTTTTTCTGTCTTGGGCTTAACCCCCTCTTCAATGACCGTCGTTGCCTTGCTGGTAATAAGGCAATGAAATCATCGAGAGACATTTTTTTAAGCTCTTCTAAGGTTTTTCCACGGTATGTGAACTTGATAGCCATTTTATCACCATAATCTTATTGACATGATCTATTTCTTTTTACCTTTCCCCGTTCGTCTGGCTGCTATTGAGCCCACTTTCTTTCCAGGAGGCACATCACGTTTAACTGTCTTATGCTTTCCTGGCTTTGCGCTACCACCAAAAGGATGGTCAACAGCATTCATGGCAACGCCACTTACCACAGGGTAGAGTTTGTTGCGTGCCTTGGCAGCATAAAACTTTTTACCTGCTTTTACGAAAGGTTGTTCGACACGACCAGATCCAGCAACCTTTCCTATTGTTGCTCGACATGTGGATTTTAGGATTTTAAATTTCCTGGACGGTAATCTTATTGTTGTCTTTCCTTTTTCATGGCCAACAACAATAGCAAACCCCCCGCTTGACCTACAAAGTTTTCCACCGTCTCCGGGATTTATCTCGATATTATATATTTGTGTACCTTCTGGTATGTCCTTCAAAGGTAAAACATTTCCTATGCTCACGTTTCCATGATTGAACATTATTTCTTGTCCAAGCATCATACCTTCTGCAGCAGGAAGTAAAATATTTCTTTGAGTATTTTCTAATGCAATAACAGCAACTGGAGCAGACCTTGCTGGGTCATGTTTGATGTCAATGACCCGTCCTTTGGTCGGCTCTCTGTTTCGAATATAACTTACCTTACCGAGATACCTATGGCTAGGCGCTTTATACCTTCCTCCTCTTCCTCTTCTTTGCTGTATCAGCCTTTTTCCCATACAGACACCTGCTTTGTATCCTTTGTCGGTTTCTATGACTTCCTATTAACCAAGACACCTGCTTTGTATCCTTTGTCGGTTTTCCTCGGAAACCAGAGGTTTCCGCTATGACTTCCTCTAGACACCACT
>JAGGXF010000038.1 GCA_021163205.1 Candidatus Aenigmatarchaeota archaeon | reverse complement strand
TAACAAATATTTAGCTCTTTATGTAGTCCCTTTCATAACATTTATTCTCATATATATTTTGTTGAATGTCTTGTTTGTTTCTATGATAGAAAATATTATGCTACCATAAAACTATTGTGGATTAATATCAATATGAATGTATGATAACAACCTACACACTCTTAATCGTCTCTTCTTCGGGCTTTGGTTGGGCAGTTAGCCCTTCCCTGTGGACTCGCGCAAACTCTGGCGTTACAATAATCCATTCATCAGATACACCAGCAATGTCGCCGTTCACAGCCATGCAGGTCTTTCTAATTCTTGATATGGCTCTTTTGAGTTCACCGATGTCCTTGTCCTTAAGCTCTTTTATCTTTACAAGAACAATCTTACCTTCCCTCATCTTTCGTTGTATCCTGTCAGAATCAGCATAATCTTCTAACTTGTCAACCACAATAAGTATCTTTCCAGACTCGGATGTTCGCGACCCCTCAACATCCAACTCAATATATTCTTCTTCGTCAATCGGTTCTTTTTTTCGAAACCGACCAAATATGCTATCGAGTACCATCCTTTCCCACCTCATTAAACATTTGAATAAAATAAATTTGTTGTATAAATATTTAAGACAATCTTTTTAAGTTTTAGTTATTGCTCTTTCTCTTTATTCTTTTCATTCATTACCTCTAACATCGATACAATATTCCATATTTCTGTTCTGGTGTACAAAGGAATATTAGAATCATTAGAAATCTCATCCAGAATAGATATAGCAGAATTTATGCGGACAGCCATGTCCTTGGTTTCGTCGTTCAGATAGTTTTTTGCCTCTTCAACTGAGGACCGGATGTTTCTAGGTACTGTTCTATCATCCTTTATTTGGTCAAGTAGTTTGTTTATCGTTTCTACATCCATTTTATCACCCCCTTTACTCGGAAGTGCCTAAAGTTGGCTGCATCTCCGCGAATTTTTCTTGGATTTCCTTTATCTTATCTTTCAGCATTTTTTCATGTTTCTCTATAGTTTTAATTCTAAGTTCGGTTTCCTCTTTTCTTTCCTCGAGGTCTTTTTTAATGGATTTTTTATCCTTTTCAATAAGCACGGGACCTATTATAGAGAAAACCTTTCCCGAACCTTCTTTTATTTCTTCCACGGCTTGATCTATTTCTGTGATATGTAGCATTAGTGTCTGCTTCTGGGCAAGAATGGATTGTAACTGCTGGTTGAGAATCTGCAACTGAACAAGAAGTTTTTCAGCATCTTTTTCCATATTCACACCCCATTATTTATGTATTTTTCTGCACGCGCTTAGATTTGTTTTTTATTCTCTTAGATTTCATTGTAAACCTTTTCAGCAAGTTTTATCTTTTCTATATAAGAGTTTACCGCTGCCTGGACACCAGCAATGTCCTTCGCATCTATCTCGATGATAAGTTTTTTCCCTTTTTTGTTGATATGGCAACGGAACTTCGAACCTTCTTCTTTTACAATTGTGCCAAGTATTTTCGGATTTTCAACAATGAGTTCGAATTTCGCCTTCACGATATCACTTTGCTTCAACTCTCTTGACAAACTGAGGGCGTGCCTTGGCAATTATTCTAAACCCACAAAAAGGACATCTCGGCTGATCGATATTTTCTATCTCTTTTTTACACTTTACGCATTTATACATTCAACCACCATTCTTATAGTTTTCGTAGTAAAGCAGGAGGGTGAAATATATGAACATGGTTGCGATGAAAACTATCATGATATCGTACAGAACCTTTCCTGTGTTCAGCCAGCGAAATATTATTAATCCGAGCAATAAAATCTCTGCAAGCACAAGACTCTTTTTGGCGGCCCGTGACTCTGCATCCTTTTTTCGCATATTATCACGCTGTGCTCACTTTGACTTGAATTCATACGCACCCGACGCATACTTTGCACCACATTTTTTACATATCCAGATACCCGAGGCTTCTCGAACCACGGCTATCCTTGAGCAAGACGGGCATTTGTATTTCTTTTTCTTTTTTGCGTCTATTTCTTTTATTTTGTCCCGAATCTTTTTACCGTATTTTGAGCCGAATCTTCCTGCACTTCCTGTCTTTTTTCCCATGTTCTCTACCTCTTGGATGGATGTATCGTAATGACAGCATACTTGATGTCATTACATATACTAACAAGATTATAATTAAAATCTTTAATAATGTTAAGATTTAGTGGAAAAGACTTTTAAAGGTTTCAATTCCGCTTATTTTATTGTTTGATTTTTTTACATCTTACACCTTGTTCGCTGTCTTCAAGCAAGTATCCCATTTTTCTTATCTTATCGCGAATCTCATCTGCTTTTTCCCAGTTCTTTTCTGCCCTCGCTTTTTCGCGCTCTTCTATGAGTTTCTTAACATCTTCCGGTATCTTTATTATCTCTTTCTCAAAATTCATTATTTTGAAAACAGAATCAATCTTCTTCAGCAGCGAAAGAATATCTGCCGCTTCTTTTTTTGTCAGCGATCTATTCTCGATTTTTTTATTCACCTCTGTTATAAGGTCAAATAAAACTGCAAGTGCCTGCGGTGTGTTTAGGTCATCATCCATAGCTGCTTCAAATTTTTTATGATATTTTTTGGCGATATCTGACTCAATTTTCTCCGAAGGCTCAGCAATTTCAAGAAGCCTTTGTATGAATTTATTGATCTTGTCAAGTTTTTCTTTTGCTTTTCTTAGGTTATCCTCGGAATAATCGAGCGTACTTTTGTAGTGCGAAGAAAATGTCCACATTCTTATTTCTTCTGGCGAGAATTTTTCTAGTGCAGCATCTATTGTTATGAAGTTTCCTTTGGACTTGCTCATCTTTTCGCCATTTATTGAGAGTAAGCCAAAGTGAACCCAGTAGTTGGCACCTATTGTTCCGAACGCTCCATAGTTTTGCGCTATCTCGTTCTCATGATGCGGGAAGTAGTGGTCAACGCCACCGCTGTGAATATCAAAATCACCGCCAAGATATTTTCTACTCATGGTAGAACACTCAATATGCCAACCAGGCATTCCTTTACCCCACGGTGAATTCCACACATGTGAGTGGCCTGGCTTGTGTTTTGCCCACAAGACAAAATCATTCGGATTTTTTTTGTTCGGGTCTTTTACCCTTTGTTGCTCTTCTTGTTCTTTCATGTTCTTTCCGGATAACTTACCATAATCCTTGTACTTCGATACATCGAAATAAACAGTGCCATCTTTTACATAGGCGTATCCATTCTCGATGATTTTTTTTATTGTTTCTATCATTGCGTCGACATTTTCGCTAGCCTTCGGCTCCACGTCAGGTGGTTCTACTTTCAGTTTTTTCATGGCTCGATGAAAATCTTCTGTGTAGAATTTAGTTATCTCTTCTGCTGTCTTTCTCTCTCTTTCCATAGCTTTTTTAATCTTGTCAATGCCCTCGTCTGCATCAGATGTCATGTGTCCGAAATCAGTTATGTTCTGAACATGTTTCACCGCAAATCCTTTCCACTTTTTCAGAAACTGTTTTAGCATATCAGTCCTTATGTAGGTGACCGCATGCCCAAGATGAGATGAAGAATAAACAGTAGGACCGCACGAATAATATCCAACTTTGCCTGGTTTTATCGGCTTGAAAATTTCTTTCTTTTTCGACCATGTGTTAAACAGCTTCAAAGTCATTTCTATCATCTAATCCGTCGAAATAACGTCAAAAAGCGAGGTGGGAGAGTCGAACTCCCTTCTTCCGGTCTCTGCTTTTGGTTTGGATATAACCTTTTTCCAAAGGTTCGTCTGCAGCCGGATGCATGGCCGTTCTGCCAACCTCGCATCTAATTTTCTCTTGTAATTGTCATTATAAATATTTATTAAATATTTATTGGAATGCCTGTGAGTGAGATATCTAGAAGAATCAGCTTTTGTTTTACTGGCCACAACAGCCATTGCAAAGGCATCCACCGATCATCTGACCCACCTTTTGTAGAATTAAATACGAACGGAATTTTTAAATAGATTTGCTATGGTTCTAAATCTTTTTTACTCAGAAAATCTCATTTTCTTACCTAAACCTAATCGTTTCCAGGTTGTATGGCGCGATGGTTTCTGTCTTTATTGCCTTGTGTAATGTTCTGGCGAGCTCAAGTGCGCGTGAATTGTCGCCGTGGTCAACAAGAATTTTTCTCGGTTTTGTTTTGAGTTTTTTGACAAAGTTTATGAGTTGTGGCTGGTCGCTGTGACCAGAAAGACCTTCAATAGTTTGTATTCTCATCTTCAGTTCCAATACTTCGTTTTTTCCGTTCTTTTTGAGAGGTATTTGGTTCCACCCTTTTTGTATTCTGCTACCGAGCGTCCCTTCAGCTTGATAACCGACAAAAATTAGCGTGTTTTTTGGGTCAGGAGCAAACCGCTGGAGATATTCCATGGCAGGTCCCCCGACAAGCATACCGGACGTTGCTATCACAACATAAGGATCTTGCTTTTCAAAGACTTTTTCTCGCTCTTTTTGTGAGCCTATTGCGTGCAGTCTTTCATCCACAAAGGGATTTTTGCCTTGGTGGAGAATCTTGTTTTTCATATTATTTGACAAGAATTCCGGGTACGCTGTGTGTATAGCAGTGGCATCCCAGACCATGCCATCAAGATAGATGGGAACATCTATGTCAGACATCGTGAGTATAGCCATAACATCTTGAGCACGACCAACAGCAAAAGAGGGTATCAAAACCTTACCTCCTCCAGCAATTGTTTCTTTGACCGTATCAATCAATAGCTTTTCTGCCTCTTTTCTTGGGGGCTGTTTTGCATCAGCGCTACCATAGGTGGATTCTATTATCAGCGCTTCTACACGCGTATAGTCGGTAGATGCGGGCTGGAAAAGTGTTGTGGGTGCAAACTTTATATCGCCCGTGTAAAGAACATTATACAAGCCGTCTCCTATGTGCACATGAACAGTAGAAGAGCCCAGCAAGTGGCCGGCATTCTGCAGGGTTAGTCTCATATCAGGTGTTATGTCAGAAACCTCACCATATTCCAGCGCTATCGAGTGCTTGATAGCCTCTTCTATAGCACGCGAATCGTACGGAGGTTTTCTGTTTTCTCGCTGGCAGATTTGTATGTAATCAAGCTGTAGCATAGCCATCAGGTCGCGTGTCGGTGCTGTTGAATATAGGGGCCCCTTGTACCCGTAAGAATATAGATATGGAATAAGGCCGCAGTGGTCCATATGAGCATGCGACAACACAACAGCATCCAAATCCTGTATATGAAATTCAGGCGCTTCCAGATAAGGGAAAGGCTTTTTTGTCGAACCTACGGATATGCCGCAGTCCAATAGGATGTTGCTGTTGTTTGTTTGTAGCAAGATACAACTACGTCCAACCTCGCGAAAGCCGCCCAAAGCAGTAGCGCGTATCCATTCGACTTCTTTTTTCTCGCCATATATCTTTTTCCCAAGTTCATGTAAGAACTTTTTTCGGTAAGCGACCTCTTTATGTAGCATTTTTCTTATTGACCTTATGAGTTCAGATTCAATTATTCCAGCGCGTCTTATTTGCGGTGTCCACAAAGTCTTATCTTTTATTTCTTTTAGTGTCGCACCATTTTTACCTATGACAAGTCCCGGCTTTTCGGCGTGAATAATAACCTTGCTAAATTCAGGCTCGAAATAGATGTCCTTTAGGTTTGCTTCTTTCGGTATTATGCTCTTTATAATTTCCTTGCATTTTTCCGGGTCTTTTATGATGCTTGGATCTGCCCTAACTTCTATTCTTTTTTTTATCTTGTCCACTATTTTCTTAATAGGTTTTGTGGAGTTCCTAAAAAATTCTCTATTCTGCGTATACAAAATGATTTCGCTCGCTTCGTACAGAACTTCTGATATCATCGCGTCCTTTGGTAGACCTTCTTTTATTTCTTCCAAAATTGTCATATTGCAAAACACCCTTTAGATTCTTTTATGGTTCCAAATTCTCAGTTATTATTCCAAACAAATAGAATAGTAAAACAAAAAATCAGATATCTATACCCCTAATTATATCTTTTTTATGATATTCTCATCAACAAACTCGAAGCCCTTGTCTGTCACCTTTGCCACAACTATCTTTTTTCCACCACTTGCTATGTCTCTTTCTCTCGCAGATTTTATTGACCTGACAGCTATGTTTATAGCGTCATTCACAGACAAATCAGACTTGAAATTGTCCTCAAGAACTCCGTAAGCGAAGGGAGATCCAGAGCCTGTTGAGATGAACTTATCTTCTATTGCGGAGCCATCTGGAAATAGGCTGTATAAATGAAAACCAGTTTTATCCTTTCCTCCGATAAGCATCACTGCTAGCAGTGGGAAGTATCGATTGTTGTGGAGTATATTTCCAAGCAAAGTGCTCACGGCGTTTATAGTTATCTCACCACGGTTCATTTTGTAGAGATTTATTTCTGCTTTTATCAATCTTATTAGGGCTTGTATGTCGCCGACTCCACCCGCTGTTGTAGCTCCGATGAAATCATCTATTTGGAATACTTTTTTGACCTCTTTATGAGCTATCATATAGCCCATGGTTGCCTTGCTCTCGCTCGCGAGAACAACACCATCCTTGCAAACAATTCCAACGGTAGTTGTACCCGTCTTAAGCACTCGTCTTTGTTCGTCGTTCAAAGCGTCTAAATCCATTTCAACAACCTCACAGTTATCTATTATAATTTTTTCAGAACATGCTTGTTTAATTTTTTTATGATAGTAAACTATTTAAAATTAAAAACATGCTCACTCAAATTGCTGTATCAATATGCTCTAGCTACGTAAACAACTTTTTTAGCGGGTTTGCCGCATATAACACATTTATTGACCGGTTTCTCATTAGCCCCGAACTCAATACCTCTCACTTCTGCACCTGTATCATTTTTTAGTTTTTTTGCGCAAGCCTCTTCATAGCAGAATGATATCTTAACAAGGCCGCCTCGTTTTAGATTCTGTTTTAATTCTTTGTAATTTTTAGCCTCTCGTACATTTTCATCAAAAAATGCCTTAGCTCTATTTTTCATGCTATCAAAAATATCTTTTAGGATATCGCTTATTTTTTTCTTTACATCCTTTTCACTAACAGCTAGTTTTTTCCCACTATCGCGCCTGACTATAGTGACCTGTCCTTTCGCAACATCATCAGGCCCTATCTCTACGCGTACAGGCACACCTTTCAGTTCCCACTCGTGGTATTTGAATCCTGGTCTATAACTGCGTTCATCCAATCTAACCCGAAAACTTTTCCTCAGTTCAGAAAACAACGAGTGTGCCTTTTCTTTCACCTTGTTTTCATGCCCTTTTTTCAATATAGGTATAATCACTACCTGAACAGGCGCAAGCTCAGGTGGCAGAATCAGGCCTTTGTCATCGCCGTGAATAGAAACAACGGCAGATAAGATTCTAGACACGCCCGGTCCGAAGCACGTCTGGTAAGCGTATTGTTTCTCTTCTTTCTCATCCGTGAACGTTATGTTAAACGGCTTAGAAAAATTCCTTCCCAAATTATGCGTTGTTGCGATTTGCGCTATTTTGCCATCTGGCATTATTGTGTCATAAGCATAGGTAGATTCTGCACCGGGGAATTTATCCCATGGTGGTCTTTCAAACAGCATAAAAGGTATGCCTAGCTTGTTTTCTATCACATTTTCCGTGATTCTCATATCCTCTTCTACCTGTTTTTGAGCAGCTTCGGCTGTTTTTTGGACGGTATGCGATTCCAGCCAGAAGAACTCCCTGCCGCGAATCAGCGGTTTTGTCATTTTCGTCTCATATCTGTAAACCTGTCCGCTTTGATACAGCTTCAAAGGCAAATCCTGATACGTGCGAATCCATAAAGAGTACATCGGATATATGGCTGTCTCAGACGTGGGCCTTAAAAACAATCGCTCTTCCAGTTTATTCTTACCGGCGTGTGTTATCCAGAAAACCTCCTTCTCAAAACTCTTCACATGTTCCTTCTCTTTTTTGAGGCTCGATTCAGGTATAACCACGGGGAATCCCGCGGGTTCGTGTCCGGTGCGCTCAAATTCTTCTTCAAACATTCTTGTTATTCGTTTAATCATGAACATTGCCCACGGCATATAAACAGGAAAGCCTTTGACAGGATATCTCTGGTCAGCCAAGCCGGCTTTCTTAACGACCTCGAGATACCACTCGCCAAAGTTCTTCTTAGGTACTGTTATTCCAAGCTCTTCTGACACGATGAACACCTATCATGTGTAGCGTGTGGGTTGCACACAAACAACTTACTAAGACTTAATTGCGCCAAAACTTAATAATAATTGGTTCACGCCGATTTAAAAGTTTAAAGCTTCGATTAAGCCAAGTTTTTCATAATTTATTGGTAGTAATCCATTAATGGTTTGCATGTTGACACGGTTTTATAATTAAAGCCGTGGTAAACAATCAGGATACAAAAAGAGTGAATAATTGCTGCCTACTTTTTCATTCTTTTGGCGACATCGAGGCCTTTTTCGGTCAGGTGCCATGAATCTGCCTCATAGTAAACGAGCTGCATGTGCTTGAGGCTTTTCAGTGCCTCGATAACCTCCTTAGAAGATGTTTTGACCTCTTTTGAAAGCTTCTCGAGCGTTTTCGGCTCCTTCTTGAGCTTTTTAAGAATCTCGCGCATGAGCATGATTTAATTATGCAGAGAAAGCTTTTATGCGTTCTGGCAACTGCTAAATTTTAATCTTCCTGAGACCATTCTCAGAGTAGTATCCTCCAGTAATGGCATCTATATAAGCTTTTATACCACCTTTTAAGGAATTCAAATAATACGTCAACTCCCTCAGCTTGTTCTCAACTTTCTCTACACTTGGATAGACCTGCTTTTTCCATATTTCTATTTCTTCTTCTAGGCCTCGGCGAACACTTTTTTCAACATCTTCAACATTGCAATTTTTTGTTGCTTCTTCTATGTTTTCTGGATTTGTCGGATTGTCTTGAATTTTTTCCAGTAAATACTCACAGTTCATTATAATCACCAATGGGTCCAAGGAGATTTGAACTCCTGTCTGAAGCTCCCTAAGCTCCGATGTTTGCCGTCCGGCGCTTCGCGCCAAACCCTAGCCAAGCTACACCATGGACCCGAAAGGAATGGGCCCACCCAGATTTGAACTGGGGTCTGAAGCTCCCAAAGCTCCGATGTTTGTCGTCTCGAAAGACTCTAACCAAGCTACACCATGAGCCCATATCGTGTTGTGTGTGGAAACTATGTATAGAGATTATAGCGATAAAACACTTTTAAAACTTTTTAGCCAACTCTAATCATGAACCTAAAGCAGGTGCTGGAAAAGAAAGGTATTAAAGGTGCGCCAAAGAGTTTCGACCAAATCGGCGATATAGCTATAATAGAAATTCCAGACAAGCTCAAAAATTACGAAAAAATTATCGGTCAGACAATCCTCGACTTGCACAAAAACATAAGAACTGTGTTAAAAAAGGCGTCACCGCGCACCGGGAGATATCGCCTGAGAAAATTAAAGCTAATCGCAGGTGTCAATAAATCAATAACAGAACATAAAGAATCTGGTTGTAGATTTCTGCTAAATGTGAGGACATGCTACTTTTCTCCGAGGGAAGGCACAGAGCGCATACGCGTCGCAGAGAAGGTGGGAAAAGGCGAACACATTATGGTCTTCTTTGCCGGTGTCGGCCCTTTCCCAATAATAATCAGCAAAAAGACGAAAGCATCTGACGTTGTTGGTATAGAACTCAACCCAGCCTGTGTCAGATATTTTCGGCGCAATATTGTGCTAAACAAACTCACTAATGTTAGAGTCATCCAAGGAGATGTTCAAAAAGTAGCAAAAGAATTTTATGGTTCATGTGACCGTGTTTTAATGCCACTTCCTGAAACAGGATACAAGTATCTCGTTTATGCTATAAGATGTCTGAAGCCAGAAGGCGTTGTTCATTTCTATTTTATTTCCCCTGAAAATGAGATTAATAAATGGAAGAAGCTTGTGCGCAGGGAAGCATCAAAACTGAAAATGAAGACAAAAATCAAGGAGATAAAAAAGGTCCTTCCATATGGTCCCAGAATATACAAGTGGTGCATTGATTTTATCGTTTCTTGAACTTTGCATCGATAACTATATGATATGTTCGTGGCGCTACACTCTTGACTTTTTTCTTTGTCATGATTCTGATAAGAACAAAGCCATGTGCTTCCGCGCTTTTTCTTAGTTGTTTTAAAGGTGTACTCCACAACTCGCTTTGCTTGTAAACATTGTGGTAATGGATAATTCCTTTGTCCTTCAACAGCGAGAAAGCCGTAGACAGAAATTTTTCCGTGCCAGGAAAGTAGCCCATTATTATTCTGTCTGCCTTTTCTTGCAGTACGACAGATCGACAATCACCAAGAATCGGCTTTATGTTTTTTATTTTGTTTAATTTTATATTCTCCCTCAAGAATCTGAATGATGTGGGGTTTTTCTCTATGGCGTATATTTTTTTTACCTTCGTGTTCTTCGCTATACCTATGGAAAAATAGCCAATGCCTGCGAACATATCAATGATTGTTTCGTTTGGCTTTATTTGGTTTATGAGTCTTTTGCGCTCCGTAAGATTGCCTTTCGAGAACATGATTTTTGCCACGTCTATACGATAAATACAGCCATGCTCCTTATGTATAGTGGCAGTATTCTTGTCTCCAGCGATGACCTCTATTTTCGGCGTCCTATATTCTCCGGTGATGCCTTTTATCATGCAGACTGTTCTGATGTATGGGAACATATCGAGCACGCTTTCGCCTATTTTCTTTTTTTGCTTTGCGGCTTCACCAAAAAGCTTGATTAATATTATATCACCAACCTTCTGGTAGCTCGATGGCAAGACTTTCAATGGCAGGCCTGTCCTGTCAGCGAGATTTCGCTTGAAAGACATATTTAAAATCTTTTTTCAAAAGATTTAACTATTATGATACTGACAAGAGAAACGATATCGAGGCTGGAAAAGGCCGGTTATAGGTTTGTGGGACCGTCAAAGCACTCAGCCATTAAAATATGCAGCTGGACCCGCGAGGCAATTCGAGGTAAAAATTTTTGCTACAAGCAGAAATTCTATGGCATTGCTTCACATCGCTGCTTGCAAATGACACCAGCGCTGCCTTTCTGCACACAACGTTGCCAGTTTTGTTGGCGAGACACAACCATTACATATCCTAAATGGGTAGGGCCAGTAGACGAACCAAAGCAGATACTTGACGAAGCAATAGAGGCGCAGCGAGAAATACTTCAGGGATTCAAAGGAAATCCAAACGTGGATATGAAAAAATTCAAAGAAGCCATGGAGCCGAATCAGGTTGCCATATCCCTAGCAGGAGAACCGACGATGTATCCAAAGCTACCAGAGTTTGTAGACCTCGTAAACAGCAGGGGAATGACTTCTTTTCTTGTGACAAATGGAACAAATCCAGATATGATCGAACGTTTGCTTGATAGCCAGCCTTATCAATTATATATAACGCTAGCTGCTCCTGACGAAGAAACATATAAGAAAACTTGCCAACCAATAATACCTGACGGTTGGTTGAAATTAATGAAATCTTTATCAATGCTCAACCAGTTCAATCGCTCTGTCATAAGACTGACACTTGTCAAGGGGCTAAACATGATAACCCCTGAAAAATACGCAGAACATGTAGAGAAAGCTGGACCAAAATTCGTAGAGGCAAAGGCTTATATGGCTGTTGGATATTCACGCGAACGCTTGGGTTTACCATACATGCCGCAGCACTCAGAAATTCGCGCGTTCGCAGAAAAAATTGAGGAGAACTCATCTTATCGCATCAAGGATGAAAAAGCCGACAGTAGGGTCGTTTTGCTTATGAAGTGATTTTTTACTACTTAGAAAAGGTTAAATATATTTCCTAGACATTATAATTATGTATTCAGAAATCGCCAAAGCTTTTGTTATCTATGGAATAAGTAGTCTTGTAGTAAGCGGTAAAGTTATTGATAAACTATATGAATTAAAAGAAAAAGAATCAAAGAAGTTTACCGATTACAAAAATAGTGTTTTGAAGAATTTTAGATACAAATTCATTGCTCCTTATGCCGTTCTTTTTACTAGAAAGAATTTTACTGACTGATTTTCATTTTTATCCCTCATCTGTTTTCTTACCGCGCGCCTGTGGTATGATTCTTATTTTTCCGCCTTTGAATTCCCTATCAAGCTCTTTCCCTCTGAAGTATTCGTGAAGGAAGATAGCCAATGCCGCAACCTCTGAGTGTGGCTGATTTGTCACGGAAATATTATAGTCAGCGAGCTGATAAACCTCGGCTGGAACCTTTTCGCCGCCAACGACAATGAGAATGTCTTTGTTCTTTCGGATTTCATCTATCTTTTCTTGAATAGGCAAGCCATACATCGTCAGATGAACGCAAACGCCGTGAAAATTCTTAATCACGTTTCGCCAGTTCTTTTCATAACTAACTTGAAAATGACCGCCCCACTCTTTCGTAACTTTTTTTATACTTTCAATGATATTCTCGTCGTGTTCGCCGCTCATTATTACAGCATCAGCGCCGAGCGCCCGAGCTGCCAAGCCCACATGCGTGCTCAACCGCGCATCTCTTCCGGGACGATGCCCCAGTCGAAGAACTATTATCATTTATTACACCTATCATACCGAAAGCAGTACCAGTGCTATGGCACCGAGTGCCACGCCCAACATCTTCATGATTGTTAATTGTTCACCAAGAAACAAGACAGCTATTATTACAGTTACAATCAAGCTCATGTTTCTTATCGGCGTCACTACTGCCACCTTTCCAGATTGTATCGCGAGTATAAAGGATGTCATCCCAACGATTGCCAGTAGAGACACGGTTATTAGAAGAATAACATTTTGGGTTGATATTTGCATAATAGAGGATATCTGCCCTCTGAGTACTAAAAATATACCAGTTATTATGGTACTGAACAAATAGACTGTAAAAACGAGAAGATAGGGGTCAACCTTAATGAGTTTGTATATTATCGCGGTTATACCAAACACCACGGTTGATATCAATGCAAAGATTATTGCCTGTTCCATACCAATCCCCATTTAAATTATTAGAAACGAATTTAAAAGAAACAGATTTAAAATAATTTCACGAGTTATAGATTATAGATGGCTTTTGGCGTTACTTTCTTGTCGTCAATTCTAAACCATTCAAGCCAGAATAGATGCTCCCTATGGCCACGACACTTGTTTCGGCCGCCCCGGCCAAAATTATTTCCATTGGCTACATGAGCAACGCCAAGCAGTTTTTCATCAGTTATGTTAATACCTATTGTTCTTCCGGGAACAAGACCGATACCAAACTCTGCAATGGTTCTTATTGCGTCTGGTTTCATTCCACTCCTTTCGTTTATCATAGCAAAATGGTCTAAATCTTCTTGCATCTTTTCGACTATATCACTGTCTCCTGATATGTCTTTTATAACGCCATTTTCTATTTTCATAACGATTTTTTTGATGCCGACAGTTTCCGGCCCTATTTTTACACTTATATCTATGACAGCCTTTCCGTTTACGCTGTCCTCGACAGGGAATATCATCACATCACCTGCCGGCAGGTTTCCTCCTGTGCCTGGTTTGTCAAACTTGCCAGAGTTGAACCATGCCCTGCGATTGGATATTGAGCAAGATATTCTCGTTCCGTCAATGCCTTTTATCTCGAAGTCATTCCCGCTGGAAAGCAGTTCTTTCAGCGCGTTGCCCGCTTTTCTCATTTGTTCTGTGTCAAATAATAGCATATTAACCAGATCATGTTCTCGTTCTTTTTTGAGGCTGAGCAGGCCGGTCATTGACGCAAATCTTGCACCTTTCTGTCTGATGAATGAACGCAGGCCCTTCTCGAAGAATGGGTAAAGACTACCGAGCTTATGGTTCAGACATATAAAGACGCAGTCCCCTTTTTTAAGTTCCTCAAACACCTTCTTGACTTTTTCGTCACATGGGCCAGAATCTATAGCGCGCTGTCTTATAAGTTCAGAATCGATGTTCTCAGAATTCGCGCAGTCGAAGACGCTGTGGCTGACTTTCCCTGTGAAGCCACGAGCCGTGTCAGTTATGACAAAAAGCCTTTCTCCCTGCTTGATGTGGAAATATTTTTTCAGAATTACTTCAGCCACTTTTTCATATGACATGATTTTATTTTGTCGTGCAGGTTTAAGAAAATTAAAAGCATAGCCCCGGCAGGATTTTCAGAACCTTCAGCTCATTTGAACCTGCGTCTTGGGTTCCAAAGACCCACATCCTTGGCCGCTAGACTACGGGGCTATTGGGATGAATATTTAATGAAATTAATTATATTTAAATAAATTTCCTGTCAAATAGATATGCACAAGGTGAGGGTCAGATGGCCGGTGAACAACAAACATTCGCAAAAGCAAAATAGTGAGTCAGTAATTTCTAGTTATGTCTGCTTCTATCGTTTCTTAAAAAATAAATATAAATGCCCTGCATCTATAAGTAGGCGTATAGCCAGTTCAGGAATGTTTAATGGAGGTTTTGAAAATGAAGTTATTATTGGTGCATTCTGATTTTCTTGAATATGAGCCAAAGGAGAAGGCAATAAAGTCAGCAGAAGAGGTTTTAAAGGAGAAAAAACGCGTTGAGGATTGTCTCGTTGTTTTTACAGCTGTCGAACGCTCTGATGAGGACAGTCCGGCACAGGCTGTGGCAGATGCTGTAAAAGAGATACAAGATGTTGCAAAGCAGGTAAAGGCAAAAAAGCTCGTGATATATCCGTGGGTTCATCTTTCTTCTGAACCTGCCTCGGCAGATGCGTCTTTGAAGGTTTTGAAAGAGATGGAAGCCAGTCTTGGTACAGAATATGAGGTTTACAGGAGTCCGTTCGGCTGGTACAAATCTTTCACCATCAGTTGTAAGGGACATCCTTTGTCAGAACTGAGCAGAAAAATAAAAATAGGGGGACCGAAAGAACAACTGTCAGAAGCTCTCAAAAAAGAAGAGACACTCAAGTCAGAGTGGTTTATCCTCGAGCCGGGCGGCAGAATGAATAAAATAAGCATCAAGAACGGAAAAATCGTTGGTTTTGATTTTTCAAAGCATAAAAAACTCGAGAAGTTTGCAAGGTATGAGATGCAGAAAAGCAGGCTTGTTAAGCAAGAGCCACCACACATAAAACTCATGAAGAAGTTGGAGCTTGTTGACTATGAACCCGGCAGCGACCCAGGAAATCTAAGATATTATCCCAAGGGCAGAATGATTAAGGCTCTTATTGAAGAGTGGGTCACGCAAAAAGTTCTCGAATACGGGGCAATGGAGGTTGAATCGCCAATAATGTATGATTTTGAACACCCGTCACTCAAGAAATACCTGAACCGGTTTCCTGCGCGACAATATATCATTGAAACACCCAACAAAAAAGTTTTTCTGCGTTTTGCGGCATGCTTTGGCCAGTTCCTTATGGCACACGATGCAACCATTTCATATAGAAATCTTCCATTGAGAATATATGAACTTACGAGATATAGCTTCAGAGTTGAAAAGCGCGGTGAGCTTGCTGGTTTGCGCAGATTAAGGGCATTTACCATGCCTGATTGTCATGCCCTTTGCAAAGACATTGCACAGGCAAAGGAGGAGATGCTTGTCAGGTTTGACCTGGCAGATGAAATACAGAAAGGTGTCGGACTTGATCGCGATGACTTTGAGTTCGCTATTCGCGTTGTCAAAGATTTCTGGAACGATAACAAAGATTATGTGATTGGTCTCGTGAAAAAGTGGGGCAAACCAGCTCTTATAGAAATGTGGGACAAGCAGTTTTTTTATTTTGTCTTAAAGCATGAATGGAACTTTGTTGACGCGCTGGACAAAGCTTCGTGTTTAACAACAGACCAAATAGATGTCGAGAATGGTAAGACATATGACCTAAAGTTCACAGATGCGGATAACAAGCAGAAACATCCAATCATTCTCCATCTTTCGCCCAGCGGCGCTGTCGAAAGGGTTATGTACGCATTGCTTGAGAAGGCTTATATGGAGCAAAAGCAAGGAAAGAATCCTATGCTGCCGTTGTGGTTGTCACCAACGCAAGTCCGGCTTTGCCCGGTATCGGACAAGTTCAACGAACTCTGCAAACAAATAGCAGATAAAATAGAAAATAAGAAGATACGTGTTGACATAGACGACCGAACAGAGTCGATACAAAAGAAAATAAGAGACGCTGAACTCGAATGGGTTCCTTTTATTGTTGTGGTAGGTGAGAAGGAGCAGAAGAGCGGCAAGTTGGCTGTGCGCTTTAGAGAATCTGGGAAAGTTGAAAATATGAAACCAGATGACCTAGTAAAACTCATTACCCAAGAAACGAAAGATAAACCATATAGGCCGTTACCGCTTCCAAGACTTCTGACCAAGCGACCGGTGTTCTACGGGTGATGTGAATGATACTGGATGAACTTGGAGAAGCGATAGGAGCAATACAAAGGAAGGGAGCTGAAAATACCACAAAAAATGACTGGGAACACTACTATAATGCCTTGAAAAAAATTTTCAAGTACTAAAAGATAATATCTTCAAAGCGCTGAGTGTCCCCGTGCTTATTAGATATACAGCGATAGCAGCAAAAATAACTCCGACCGCGCACGCAACAAAGGATTTCTTCCATTCTAGTCCAAGAAGCCAGGCAAGTAATGCACCAGAATAAACGCCGCTACCCGGCAGCGGTATTGCAACGAATATGGCTATGCCAGGTATACCGTATTTCTTGACATACGGTTCCCCGCGCTCTCTGATTTTGTTTACAACGTTCTTGACAATCCACCAATTCTCTGCGAACCTATAGAGGAGAAGCAGACCAACCCACACCGGAAAGAATATCAATACATTGAGCAGCAAGACAAATAAAATGCCTGCGATTCCATCGCCATTGAAGAGCGCATAAGGTATTGCTGCTCGCAGTTCCAATCCAGGCATGATAGTAAGCAATGTAAGATGAAGCCAGTCCATAATGTTCTATCCCCTTCTTTTGTGGTATAAATAGACTGCCGCAGCGACTAAAGCGATAATCAAGGCGACAATAAGGATTATGCACGGCCATTGCGATCCTGCAGTCGTTTCAGCTCCGAGCGTGCCACTGATGCCTCGCACCTCTTCAGCTGTGCGTGCGATGCGCGCAACGCTACTCGTGGTCATTAGTAGATTATAAACCAGCCCGACAGCAGCAATAGCAGCAAAAGCAAGAATTATCCAAACCTTTGTTTCTTTCGAACCAACAATCTTTTCACCTTTCTTGGTTATTTCATAGTATTTCCACTTATGCTTGTCGTCTATTCTTTTGACGAGCCCCGCATTGATAAGGGTGTCGATATGTTCTTTTACGGTCGATGGGCTCATTCCCAATTCGTCTTTAAGCTCTGATAAAGTTTTTCTGCGCGCAAGGAGGCTCTTGACTATTTTCACGCGCGTGTCAACAGAAAGTGCTCGGAATGTTTTCTTATCGAGTGTAATTTTTTCTTCGGGCATAGAATTAATTTATGATAAGTATATTAAAATATATTCACGAGTTCTTTCAGGTCCTTGATTATCATACCTGCGCCAGCACTCTTCAGCATTTCCGCATCAACTGTGCCGATTTTACCTATTGCTAGAACACCTTTATGATTCGCATATCTCATGTCAGCCGGAGAATCTCCGACAAAGGCAAGCTCTTCATTGGAGAGTTCAAATTTTTTCATAATAAAGTCCATATGCAAAAGCTTGTTGAAGCTTGGTGGCCTGAAACCAAGAGCTAAATCCAGCTGTAGGGGATGTCTTTGCAGATATTTGTCAACACTTTCCTGTAAAGCGCCAGAAGAAAGACAAATAAGATATTCATTATCTCTGAGGTATTTTATTACCTCTTCCGCGTCTTCGAAAAGTGGACACTCAAAGAATATCTTGTTTTTTTCTTTTTTAAATTCTTCTGTTATCTTTTTACACACCTCTTCATCTTTTGTTAGAAATGTTACCTGCTTCGAGAATGGCATGCCTGTTGTTTCTCTGTAAACCTGCTCAATTTTCTCATCAGGAAGATTCAGATATTTTTTTACTGCTCTTATTGCTGCTTTCACCAAAACATTCATGGAATCAACAAGTGTGCCGTCCATATCAAATATTATGCATTTTATTTTTTCGTCTTTCATTGGTGTCCCCTGTCGCTATCGTTCAGACAACTTTTAAACTTTATTTGACATAAAGTATATTTATGTCTTTGCTTTCTTTGGCCAGGTCGTCGAAAGACGTTATCAAACCATTTGGAGAAACAGACGTTTTGTTATATTATTCGGTGGTTGCACAAAAGTTGAAAAAGTTTCTGCAAGGCAAGGAAATTGCATCAAAAATCTGGTTGCCGAAGGGTATGCCTTTTTTTATTAAAAGAGGTTCAAAAGACGAGCCGTTATTCATAGAAGATTTCTCCGCGATCACAGAAGATTTTTTCTCGCTTCGGAAAAAACATCTGAAAGATGTTAAAGAGAAATTAACGAAGAAGCAGGAACTCATATGGCGCTATTTTGTTCCGCGAAAGCTATCAGATTTTTTCTATGCGACAAACGGAGAAAAGCCACATCGTCCTATAGAGCGATTGTTCTTTGACATAGATAGGGGTTCCGGGGTCTCGTCAGAGCATGCTTGGTTCGTAACGAAAACGTTAGTTGAAGTCATGAAAGAGGACATTAAAAGTATGCCTGTTTCAGAGCCTTTCGTCTGTTGGACAGGATCGTCTTTTCATGTGTTTCTATTTTTAGACAAGCCAAAGCCAGAAAAGTTTTATGAAAAATATTTTCAGTTCTCAAAAAACAGGGAAGCGCCAGAAACGCTAACAGAAAAATGGGTTCTCGATGTTCAGGAGAAACTAAAAAATACTGGCATAAGAGTGGTGGGTGGTCATGACAAGAGAAACAATATAATTAACATAGACCCATCTCAGACGCCTTCTGGCAAGTTATGTCGCGCGCCGTTTTCGCTGCACATGTCCGACGCTAAAACAATAAATGGCGTTGACATACCGCTAGATAAAAAGATGTTGTACGATTCGAAGATTGTTTCAAAACTGAAGGCATACACGCCCAATAAGGTGATTAAAGATTTGGATAAGCTTGCAAGAAATCTACCTAAAAAATTTCAATGATTTCCTTTTGACGAACGCAATCTTAGTTTATAATTCTGCACACCAGAGTAAAAGCAAAACTTTTTAAATTTAGTCAACAAGCGTTATAAGTCATGATGCGAGAAAATCTCAAGCCGATAAAGGACTTGGATATTGACAAAGCAAAATCTGCTTCTGAGATGGCAGAGCAGATGAAAGAATCAGGTGGCTTTGTCGCAAAGAAGGTTGGTATCGCCTGCGATATTCTAACAGATATGTTCAAGGACAAAAATTGCACAAAAATGTTTTCTTTCCCCGCTTGCCTTGTTTCAACAGGGACACGAGGATTGATTAAGGACCTGCTGAAGAAAAAACTTGTTGATGCCGTCGTAACTACATGTGGAACGATGGACCATGACTTAGCAAGGGTGTGGAAGGATTATTATCATGGCTCGTTTATGCTTGATGACAAAAAGCTTCGTCAGGATGGAATAAACCGAGAAGGCAACATTCTTATACCGAATGAATGCTATGGGGAAATCCTGGAGAAAAAAATACAGCAAATTATGAAAGAGTTGTACGAAGAAGGCAAGAAAGATCTGGCGCCATACGAGCTTGTCTGGGAATTCGGAAAAAGGCTTGAAGACGAAGAGAAAAAGGAAGACTCGATAACATATTGGGCATGGAAAAACAAGATTCCTGTATTCATTCCAGGGCCTACAGACGGTGCTTGGGGCTGGCAGATGTGGTTCTTTTGGCAGGACGGACACAAAGACTTTAATATAAATTTGATGAAAGATGAGCAGAAGATGAGTGACATAATATATACGGCCAAAAAGACGGGTGCGCTCATAATAGGTGGTGGAATATCAAAGCATCATACTATATGGTGGAACCAGTTCAGAGACGGACTAGACTACGCTGTTTACATAACCACAGCACCGGAGTGGGACGGGTCGCTAAGCGGTGCGCGCATGAGAGAGGCTGTTTCCTGGGGCAAGGTCAGTCAGCAGGCAAAATTCATCACGGTAGAGGGCGATGCGACCGTGCTACTACCACTAATAATCAGGGCTGTGTTGGATAAATTGTGATTTGAGTCAATAATGATAGAAATGTAATAGTTTCTTGATTCTGGCGGTGGCACTTGATGTTGAAAAGACAGCTTTATAATTCCTAATTTTATTCGGGCTTATAAAAGCCTTTTTACTTGAGAATATTTCCCGTTTTCATATACCACAAATACAAGTCCAATTCGGCAAGATTAGTTTGTGTTTCTCTTGAAATTTCTTCGAGGAGCTTTTCTATTTCTTCATACCTTTTCGGTGTCATCGCTTGTTGTGGTATCAATTCATGCTTTCGAAGGATGCTCAAGATGTGTCTATCAATTATCGATACATCAGTATAACCAACGTTCCGCAAGAAATGACTTGCCTCTTTCATTCCAATGCCTTTTATGTTTTTCACGAGCCACGCTCTTGCTTTTTTTCCATCAAAGCCAGAGATAATATTCTTGATGTTCTTGTACTTTCTCGCCCTAACTATGAATTCGGCTCTTATATTATAAAAGCGATGACCAAGCTCCTTGAGCCGCTTTTCCAGCTCTTTTTGTGGCATGCTAAGAAAACCGCGCGCCCCAATCGCGTTCTGTATCTTAATCCCAAGCGCTGCCGAAGAATTCGCGGTAAGTATGCAGAAGCAAAGCTCCGAAAACCACTCTTCCGATGGCTTGGTCTTGAAATCCTTGAACTCCACGAGGCGCTTTTTTACGAGCTCCGCAATATCAGATTTCTTGAGTTTTTCTATCTCCTTTTTCAGGTCCTCGATCACATTCATCACACTTAATCATGCTCTTTGAACATCTTGTCCTGTGTTTCGTCATTCTTTCTTATCCATTCCATAAGCATAGCGGTGTGCTCCTTTTCCTCGTCCCTGTTGTGTTTCAGTATCTTTTTGAGCTCCTCATTTGTTGCTGTGCCAATTCGTTCCTGATACCAGTTTATTGCTTCCAGCTCTTCGATGAGACTCTGGCGAGCCATAGCCAAATCCCTTTCTTCGGGGCTGAGATTTTCTTCGTTTCCATAACCTGACATTTTATCACCTTATTATCTTTTATCAGAAAATTATATAATTATCATATGTTGCCATAGCAGTAACAAATCTTAAGAAGAAAACCGAGAAACAGCGCACCGGCACACCTTCTTAAAGATTACCTATTTGTACTCTCGCCAGGTGTAGCCGCACTTCGTGCACTTGAAGAACTGGGTAGGTGGCTCGTCCATGGAGCGCGTCTGCTGCACCCAGTAGAACGCTTTCATATTCTCGCACTTTGGGCACATTTTTGTCGTTGTTGGAAGTGTTGTGAAATCTTTATCAACAACAGTAACTTTTTCTCTTTTTTTCATGGTTTCTGTTATTTTAAAGCTCTTCACAGATTTGTATGCTTTATGTCCACATTTTCTACAAAGAAGATAGTTACCTTTACCATCTTTTGTTTTAACAGGAACCATTATGGAACCGCATTTTTCACAAAACTCTACCATCAAGACACCAACCAAATTATGCACTCTTCCTTTTGAACAAAAAACTTTTTAAATATATTATAACGTTAATCAACGATTGGTGTGACGCATTTGTCATACTTTTCCATAAAATAAGAAAGCAAAACTTCTTAAACCTTCACACTCGTAGAGAGCCGCATGTTGAAAAGAAAACACCAAGAATATCGCAACGAATAAACCTGGCGGGACTGTCTATAAACAATCTTGGATAGCCGAGGAGCGGAACACCAAACAGGACTTTTCCCTTAATCTGGTTTTCTGTCACAGGGCTGATACCAAAACCTTCCTGGTCTGTGCGCGCATTGTGATCACCCTTGGTAATGAAGCCGTTTTCTTCTACAGACACTATCCTGTGGACAATTGGGTACCCTATCTTTGGATTTATATATATAATAACATCACCCTTGTTTTTTTCTCCCCAGTTGCTACACAGCAAAAGATCGCCACGATGAAGAATGGGCAGCATCGAATCAGAATACACAGAAACTATTGGTAAATCTGTATGGAGCAAGAGCCCAAGCGTGTAATAAAAAATTATTGCAACAACAATGGCAATAGCAATCTCTTTAACATCGTCCTTTATGGTTGTCATAGCAAACACTTTCAAATAAAATATTTATTGGCCAGCCAGTTTGCATCATTTGCCCTTACTCTGCAAGGTCGCGTTCAGCCTGCTTTTTCAGAGATGTTACATCGAGCTTTATTTTTTTCACAGCATTCAATAAAGACTTTTTCGGGTTGCGCGACTTAACCATAATCTCAGGCGTGGCAATATAAGGATGTTTCCTCGTAAAAGCAGCTATGTCAACATCTTTTATTCTCCACAGATAATCATTTAGAAGGTTCAAAAAAGCAAGATCAGTATCCACCTCAAGTTTGAGCTTTCCCTTTGTATTTTCAATAATATTGATCTTCATCATAATTACCTCCACGATTTGCATAGAGTTTCATAACATGTCCAGCTCATCCATGTTTACAACGGGTTTCTCAAATTTATTTTCAGCAATTCTGGGGCAGGCGGTGTTCACGAATGCGTCGACCTTTATGCCAAGAAGCTTGTCGCTGGTTATGTTGTTCATCTCTATGAAAATAAACTTCTTATTTTTAGCTTTTAAAAGTTTTTTAATCTTTTCCATATCCTTTTTTGTGGCTACCTGGCCAGGTTTCATCGATATAAGTATTCCGAACATTTCTGCATCCTTGGCTTTCTCTATTCTCGCCATTTTTCGTTTTCTTGCTTCTAGTCTTTCTTGTTCTATGTTTCTGATTTCGCCTTTTTCAAGGTCCATTATAAAAATAGGCTTTTCTGTTTCGATTGCTAATGGATGAAAAATACCAGAGCCAACAAAGAGGAAACAGTCAACTAGCGCATCTATTTTCTTGGCATTTCGCGTCCAGCAACCAAGTATTTGCCCACCCACAATTGGTTCCTTCTTCAACTCTTTCAGCATAGCAACGATTTCATCGAGGTTGTCAAGATGTTGCACAGTAGTAACCAAACCAATCCTTTTCTGCTTTATTTTTTTTATTTCCTTTTCCAGAATCTTTTCTATTTTATCTTTTTCAATTGACACTGGCCATGTGAAGTATAAAACAGGCAGGCACGTTTTTATGGCTTTGTAAAATTTATTATGTCCAACATGCACGAGCAGCTCGCAATCGAGCATCTCAGCTTCCTTGTCCCGGAGGTCGCATGCGCCGTAGCAAGGCTCTGCCGAGACCACACAATCAATTCCCACGTTGTTCAGCGCCCAAACTATGTCCGTCATATAAGTTTTGAGCCCTTCAGGCAATTGCAAAAAGATTTTTTTCGCGCCACTTTGCACAACAGCTCTAACAAGTTCTTCTACGTTTTTCATACAACCTCCGCTAATTTGAAGATGTTTTAAAAATAAAAAAGAAGAAAGGTTAGCGCTTGTATTATAGTTATTTTAAGAGACCACGAATCTCTGCTGCTTTTTTCAGAGATATTTCAGCAATGCGATTTATTTCTTCTATGGTGAATCCCCCGGGTGATGATTTTTGTATTGATGCGATCATGTTGTCTGTGACACCCATGCTGACTTCTCCTTCTACTGCACTTTCTTCAGCTATATTCGGGTCAAGAAGAATTTTTCCGTTTATCTTCGCAGCTGTTATCGTAATCGGTCTCTGCTCTATAGGAAGTGGGTCTGTTTTCTGCTCATAATCTATCGTATATTTCTTCTCGTCGCCCTCTTCCACAATTTCAAGCTTTGGAAATTTTGCGTTGAGAAGTGCCGCTATGGCTGCAAGAGATGCGGCATCAATCAGGTTTCCATCATGGTCAAGTATGTCTATATCTATGAAGATCATCCAGACCTTCTTGCCTTCTTCTATACAAAGCTTCTTGAAGTTAATTGCTTTTGATTCACGTATAGCTCTATCAACCACGCGAGCTAGCTCTATGGAATCTTCGTTTGGTGGCCCTTCTTCAAATTCTTGGTGGGCAAAAGCCAAGAATTCAGCATTGGTTATGAGAACACCTTCATCTGGGCTGTCGGGAAAAGGCTCACCAACTTCCATTTTTACTCCTGCAATAACTTTCGTTCCGCCCAGCTCTACTTTTGCAGAACCTTCCGCTTTTTCTATTACCCCGGTTTCTATTTTTATGGGTCTATATTCATCAAAAGCCCGCCTGTCAATCCTCAGCCCTTTATCTGCAAGCTCTTTTATTACATCAGGGTCTATAGATATCATGATATCATTCCTCCATATATTTGCTCTTCAGCGCCTGTCTCTGAATCTCATATATTTTCATAGCGCCTTTTTTTGCAAGTTCTAAAAGTTGCTTGAGTTGCTCTTTCGTAACCATCCCATCCATTTGCAATAACGTTATAAGGTCGCGTTTCGGATAATACGCTATAGGCAAATCTACATCACCTTCTGTGTCTTCTTTTCCTGCAACATCTAGCACGATATGTCCCTCAACAATACCAACAGAACAGCTGGCTATGAGATCTTTCATAGGTATGCCAGCATCTGCCAGCGCTATAGAGGCAGCGTTTATTGCCGCGCATCTGGTTGACGCATCTGCTTGCAAAATCTCCACATGAAGGTCTATAGCTGATTTCGGAAAATTTTCTAGGAATAGCACAGGCATTAGTGCTTCTCGCATAACTTTGGATATTTCTTTCGAGCGTCTGCTTGGGCCCGGCCTATTCCTCTCTGTTGTCGAGAATGATGCCATGTTGTATTTGCATCTTAAGATAGCTGTTTCAGCTTCTTCCATGTGTTTTGGGTGCACCTCTCTCGGTCCAAAGATACCAGCTACTGCTATTGTTTTTCCTATGCGAAAATAAGCAGAACCATTCGCATTTTTAAGAACCCCCGCCCTTGCCTCTATTGGTCTAAGCTGGTCGAGTGCTCTTCCATCAAGTCTTTTACCATCAACTATTAGCTTTTGTTCCATTATTACCACCTTCCTCATTTTCTAGCATTTCTTTTATCTTGTCTGTAAGCCCAGTTGTGTGCGACTTCTCTTCTATACATTGTATCGCTTCTATTGCCAGGTCTTCTTTCTCTCCTTTGATCCAGACAATTCCATTTTGTCCAACAACTATCTGGCATCCTGTATATTTTTTAATCATTTCTACCATTGAGCCGCCTTTTCCAATCACACGCGGAACCTTTGCCGGTGTTATTTTTATTAGTCGGCCACCGTAGAGCTTTCTACACTTTCTATCTTTCATTGTGAGCTGAACAGACTTGGTCTTTGTGACATTGGAAATTTTTGCGAATATTATGTCATCGTAGTTAAAGTATTTTGTCAAGTCTGTTTTTGTCAAGTCAACAAAATCTGTCACCGCCTCATTAAGTGGCAAGACGCCAAAGTAAGGGGAGTTTATGTTGACAATCCAATGAGAGAATGCGACGTCTTCTATCTTCCCTATAACACCGTCTCCTGTCTTTGGACTATATATGCCATTTAGAGGGATGACAAAAATTAGTTTGTCTTTTCTTTCTGCTAGTCCAAGCACGCTTGCATAAATTTTTCCATTTTCCATATATGTTCCTGATCCAGCAATCCCCTCTCCAAGAAGGTCTCCCGGAATGACAAGTTCTCTTTCTGCCATATTCAATCCTCCTATAATTTCACGCGAATTGAGTAAAATCATCACAACTCCTTTATATCGACATCACCATGAGTAATATGATTAATCTTGTCGTAAAATTCCATCTTTAGCCCAGCTGTTACAGAAACAACCACGTGAAGTGAGCCATCTTGATTCCATTTTTCTTTCTCAACATTTGTCAAGCTTTTGATTACACCGTATGCGTGTCCCGTGTACTGTGATGGTACCATTAGCTCGATTTTTATTTTATCTGTTGATATCGGAAGAATTGGTCTTATTGCTTTTATAACATTTTCTATTTGACTTTCTGGTGGGTCGAGCGTTATGTGGATTCTTGCTTGCTCCATTGCGTTCAATATTCTTTCTGGCGGATGGGGATTTTTAGTCTTTGGGTCAAATGAAGTTTTGGATATGAGAGCTGCAATTTGCTTTTTTATTTCTTCCAGTCTTTTTCTTTTGAATTCTGTGGTCAGCTGAATGTCACCATGTTCAAGAATCTGTTTTGCGACTTCAATTACATCGCTTGTACCAAAAACCTTTTGAAGATTTTCAGGTGATACTCTCAACCCCTTATGAGAATCAGAATAGACTTCATTCACAGCTAGCATCTTTTGTATAGAAACAGGTTTGCCTTCCTTGAATGCATAAGCCATTTCAGGGTCTACAAGTATTTCAAAGTGTTTATCTCCTTTTGTCAATCTGGCTATAACAGCTTCGTCAACAGTAACCATTGTAATCACGTAAATACGGTACATGTTATATTCTACGTACTTTTTCAGCGCAAGTACATCAAATACTAGATTATATTAAAAAGAAATATATTTAAACTGCTCGGTTCTTTATCATGGGTGTTCATCTAGCCTGCTATCTGGGAAAGATTAAGTCATTGAAGACCTGCAGAGATGAAAAGATAATAGGCAGTACAGCATTTTTAGTTTCATCCCATCTTCATGTGCCCATCAAAAATAAACTGCCAAAAGAACTTCTATACAACCGGTATTTATATCGTGTTTATGGTTCAGGCAGTCATAACCTATAGATAAATAAAAGCACTGTATTTACTTCATCTTCAGAAACTTCTTAACTTCTTCTGTGCCCAGCATATTGAATTTTTTATCTTCGACAATGCCAATTTCGACTGATTTCGGCGTAAGATTTTCCTTCGCAGCTTTCAGGGCTTCTAGACCAAGTTTTATCGCATCTTCCTTGTTGATGTTTTCTTTGTATTTTTTTATTAACACCTTTCTTCCAGCATCGGCTCCTCGCCCGATGACGTGTGCCTTCCATTCTCTTATTGTGCCAGATGGGTCTGTTTCGTACAAGTGGGGCTTGCCGTCCATCCCCCCTATCAGAAGAGAAACACCATACGGCCTTATGCCCGCGTATTGTGTAAATATCTGCTTCCTATCTCCAATCTCTTTGACAAGTGCCCTGATTTCAATTGGCTCGTTATAAGTTATTCTATTTATTTGGGCTTGTATGCGCGCAAAATCTATAAGAACTCGCGAGTCCGCTATTAAGCCACAAGTTGCGGCTCCTATGTGTTCATCTATCTTAAATATTTTTTCTGATGTTGCTTGAACACTTAATTCTGGTATTATTTTTGTAGCAACAAGCGCAACACCATTTTTGAATACGATACCAAGAGTTGTTGTTGCCTTGTCAACAGCCTGTCTTGCGTATTCTACCTGATACAAACGTCCTTCAGGAGAGAAGACAACAATTGCTCGATCATATGCCATGTGCTCACTCATGGGTATTTCCATTCTACCACCCTCAAAAAGAATTATTTGCTAGGTTTTTATAACTCATATTCATTCTACGTTCCGAATAATTTTTATAAATCTATTTTAATCAGAAAGATATTTAAAGACTGAATGTTTTGCGCGCTCCCGCATGCCAAACGATAACATGGAATAAAAAGAGTTTCTGCTTCTATTGCTCTGGTTATTTCTGATAGCCATACTTTCTTTTAATTTCTTCTATTTTTTTGTCTATGCGCTTTTCAGCCTCTTTTCTTTCCAATGAATAGTCGTTCATATCCACGAATTTCATACCTTCTGCCAGCACGGGGTGAACCTCTTTTATTTTCTTGTAGATATTTTGTGCCAATTTTCTGTAGGTGGGATGACCTTGCATGCACGTCCGCAGTTCGCACAAGTGGTAAGCTTCGCGAAGGTTCATGGTTATGTACCATCTGATCTTGTAACCCATAGGAACGACATACTGCGCCTGTAATGGCATGACCATTGAAATCTTCTCAAATGCCACAGCCGCAGCGTCCATTGCTTCTCTAAACTTGTCAGCCAAGTCAGCATCTTCTATTTCCACCGGAACATCATAGCCATGTTTTGTGGTTATCAGCTGTCTTTCTTGTGTCAATATTCTATGCCTTTGTATGTCTCTGTATATGCCATAATCTCCCAAGATGTCAAATGTGTAATAAACATTTTCAAATGCCCTTCCTGGCTTGTGACGCCTGTTCGTCCGACCGGCAACATAAGCATTAATCACCTTCTTGCGCTCAGCACTGGACATTCTTGCCACTTTTTCTCTAATCTTAGCCATTGGTAATGATGACATTGGATAGAGTATAGCTGCCACGACTTTTGTTTCGGCGTCCTTGTCATAATCAATAAGCCTGAGACTTTCTTTGTCATCTGCCTCTGTTACATCTCTCAAGATTTCCTTCGAAAGCTTTGCTATTGTCCATTTGTCTCGCAGAAATGCTTGATACGGTTTGCCGTGTTTTTCGTCATTGCATCGCTTCACAAACGGAGGTATAACTTTTCTCAGTTCTTCCTGCATTGCTGCTGCCAAATCCCGCATTTCTCGCATGGGATGTGCATACATCTTTGTGAGCAGATAATCGAAAGCTCGTCCATTGCCAAATAATCCGACATTTGTGAGTGTCCCTGTGGGTAGTAATACCCTTATTATGTCGCACACCTTTGCGCGTATTGTAGATTTGTAGGCTCGCTCGCTCATTCCCTCGTTTGGAAATCGCTCCATTAAGAATTTTCTCATTGGCTCTATGAAACTTGAATAAGTGTCAAATAGCATATCCATAGTGTTTATATACAAATCAGCAAAGCGTGATTCCATTATGTCTTTGTCGCGGTAATACATATATTTTCCACCGGGCTTCTGGTCAAAATAAACATATCTCGTGGATTTTTCGAGTGGACATATTCCTATGCGCGCGTCTTCGATGACCTTTGTTGCTATATTGGAAATATTCTCAACTGCGAGATGTGCGCCGCCAAGCTCTGCGACAGAGTCGTCGCCAAAGCCGATAAGCACACGCTCGTAGAATTCCTCAGCCTTTTGTATCGCAACTATCTGGTCAACGCCAGAATCAGTCTGCATGCGAACGATTTGTTTGAATCCCATTTCAGGTTTTTTTATAAATTCATCGAGCAACACCCTTCGCAGGCTTTTGTCAGACCTGCTGTATCGCGCGAAGAGCGCTCCCTTGACAACCTCTGGCAGGTTTCTGAGCGCAAAGACATCCTTATCAAGATTCGTGAAAAACGGCTCTAAAATTGCCTTCTCTTCTTCTGTAAATGAGTCAAACACACCAACACCCCACACGACAAATAAAACGACAACGTTAATAGTAACGTTTAACTCCGACACAAACGCAAACGCGGGAAAGAGTTAACATATAACATAGTATGATAAATATTAAAAAATACGTGTTGCCAGCAGTCCAGATAGTTTTCTCATAGTTGTTATTACCACACAGACGTTAACTTTATATACTATTTGTGAGTAATAATTATATGGTGATGAGTATGGTTAACATTAGAGAACTTTTTGGTCTTGGAGATGATGGGTTTAATCGAGAAAAAATAGAAAAACTAGGACGACGCGCATACGAGGTTAGTAAAAAACCTACAGCTAAAATGCCTGTATATAGAGGTTAACCGAGATTAATCTCCTTCTATTTTAATTTATATACGTCGTCAACGACGAGAATTTGTCCTGTTATAAAATTCTTTGGGCTGACATTAGAAAGTTTAATGCGGTGTTTCATATGGATTTGGGTGAAATAAATAGACTCTTGTAATGTTTTTTTAATTTTAAATCAAAAATTTCAAAACTACCATGCCCCTCTTCGTAAATTTCAATTGGATTTCCCTCAGAAGTCGACGAAACATGTCCAGGAAAAAGAAATTCCTTTTTTTGTCCATTCTGAGTACTAATAATTAAATGATTATAAATTCCTCTAAGAACGATAACCACAGGTGGTGATTCTCCAATTTTTTCTTTTCCCCCTTTCTCATGGTCATATATAGTTTCGGTTTTTTCGATATTTTCTAAAATCCCCTTCAAAATCAGTTTTTTATTTTCAGTCATTTAAATCACAGCGCAAATTGTTTAATCTTTTAAAATTCTATTTTTTCAACCTAAGCCTCGGGAGAGATTTGAACTCTCAACCTTCTGATCTCGTGCTATCATTCCGGCGAGGCCGGTCGACAGATCAGATACAAGTTTCGCCCAAACTTTTGATCAAACTTTTTCTAAAACTTTGACAGACGCTCTAACCGTTGAGCTACCGAGGCATTGCGACGTTTCGTCGTAAGCAGAAATATTACAAAGAAATATTTAAAAGTTATGTATAGCTCAAATCTATTTTTAAAAATAGAATAGTAAAATTAAAAAGCCTTTTCAAGCCTGTAAAGTTCGACAGCTTGGCTCAATGTATTATAATCTAATAAACCATTTGAGAACATCGAGTCAACAACAGTTTTTTGCATTTTTTCTAATTCCTTTCTAAACTCGCTTATCATTATCAACACCTCACATATTTATTAACTACTTATTAGTAACTAATTATACTTAGTAGTATATAAAGCTTTCGATTTCGCCTTTTGTCGAATTTTCTAAGATTTTCAAAAGTCTATAGCTAATATTTACAAAAAAGCTTTACAAACAAGCCAAGAAAAAGAAAGAAACTATTTGTATCGCCATTTGACAAGCGAAGCGCCCAGCGAGCCTTCACAAATGTCTCGCACACTGCCGGTGTAGTTGGCTGTAACGTCCTTGAACAGCATCTCTATTTCCTTGTTCATCTCCTTGTCTGCATAGTTGTTTGCCTTAGCCTTTTCACAGGCACACATAATGACATCAACAAGCGCATTGTGTTGCTCTATGGCTGGATCTGTTTCACATGTCTTGTTTCCACACTCTCGCGGCACAGCGACCCAGCTCCAGCAGGCCCTGCACCCATCAATTTGTTTACATCCGGTCATCGGCGTCAAAATAATGGTGATAAGTAAGAGTAGAAGGAATAATCCGACTGAAAGCAAAATAATGTTTTTCCATTTGATTTTCATCTTCCCACTATATAAAAACTTGAAGATGTGAGAATAAAAAGATTTTGAATGAAGCAAAGACTCAAGTCAGAGATGATCAATTACCTTGGCAAGTATATTTGAAAAGATTTTTTCGTATTTTTTATCATAGGTTACTATCGGTGTGAGGTTTACCAGCGCGTCTACGAATTTTTTGTCGTACACTATCTTTTCGAGTACTGGTATATCATGTGCGTTAGCAAACTTTTCCATCTTTTCAGTGAGTTCTTTGTTTATGTCGTATCTGTTGATTACGATGCCATATTTTATGCCGAAATGGTCTAGAACAGACAAAGCTCTTTTCATGTCGCTGAAAGCCGGCGGCGTCGGCTCTGTCACGACAATTCCATAGTCAGCATCGCGCACAGATGCTATTACGGGGCATCCTATTCCAGCGGCGGAATCTATCAAAGCAATCTCTACCCCCTCTTTTTTCGCCAGTTCATACGCCTGTTCTTTGACCACAGAAACTATTTTACCGCTCCCAGCCTCGCCCATATTCAGTTGGCCAGACACAATATAAAAGCCATATTTTGTTCTCCCAAAACCGACCTTGGCATTCTCGACCTTCTTCAGTTCTATCGCGTCTGCGTCGCAAACCAGTTGGCACGCGCCACATCCTTCACAGAGAAGCTCATTAAATATTGGTTCGCCTTTTTTTTCATCCCAAGTTATTGCGCCAAAATTGCAGACTGATTTGCACTTACCGCAGTGCGTGCATTTCTCTGGTATCAGAGCCGCCTTCTCACTTGTTTGAACAGGTTGCCACGACTCGAATGCGTCGGCTTTCAGCCCAAGAACCAGAGCAAGGTTGGAAGCGTCAACATCGCAGTCCACTGCTATGATTTTCTTGTTGCGCGCAAGCATCACAGCCAGAGAAGCCGCAATACTGCTTTTTCCAACTCCTCCTTTTCCAGAGAGAATTGCTATTTTTTTCATTTTTTCACCATTTTGCAGATTTCATCAATTAATTTATCAACGGATTTGTTTGTGACGGGCTCACCTTTGGAATAAGCTTCGATGATGCGCTTATCATAAGCAAGTTCTGTGATAATGGTCGCGCCATATTTCTTGGCAATGTCTTGTATCAGTGATATATTGCCGATATCAGCCCTGTTCAGTATAATCTTGGTCGGAACCTTCAGAATTTTTGTCAGTTTGAGTATAAGTTCTAGGTCGTGCGCACCAAGAGGAGTAGGTTCTGTCACTGCTATTGCCAGGTCCACGCCAGTTAGAGCCGTGATTACATCACAATGTGTGCCTGCGGCAGTGTCTATTATAATAAAATCATAATTTTTTTCTTTGCTTTCTTCTTTGACATAATCCATTAATGCATCGACGACAAACTCAGATGCAATCTCGCCCGGTCGGAGTTCACCGCCAAGAAAAGTTAGCTTGTTATATTTGCCTGAAAATATCGTTCCTATCTCTTTGCTTGATTCGGATATTGCTTTTGTCGGACACGCTATGATACAGGCGCCACACCCGCTGCATTGCTCAGGTACAAAAATAGGATTCTTGCCTTGAACAAATACAATGGCATTAGCCTTGCAAACCTCAGAACATCGACCGCATTTAATGCACTTGTCAAAGTCCCACTTTGGAATCATTTGTGTTACCGTTTTAATCTTTTTTCTTTCCATTTTTAGAATAAGATGGTCATTTGGACAATCAACATCCGCGTCCACGAGCAATACTTTTTTCTCATTGCTGAGAGCATAAGCAAGAGCTGTGGCTATCGTAGACTTTCCTGTTCCACCCTTTCCTCCAGTTATCGCAATCTTCATGGCTTTCATAGATATCAGCAGTGATTAATTATTCTGGTACCATTCTCAGAGGATTTTTGATGTCCTCATTAGTCTGCTCTGTGATTTTACTAGTGATGTTTAGCTATCCCATCGATGCCATTTTTAGAGCAGAGTATCCCTTTGGGTCACATTGAAAATATTTTTCATACCCAGCCCATAAGCATCGCTACACCGAGACAGATTATAATCAATCCAGCGACTAGGTGTAAATAGCGAATGTTCTTCTCCTTCCACCCGGAAATATCTTCAACCCTTTTAACTCCGGCGTAGACAATCAGGGTTATCGCAAGCATAGGCAAAATAAAAATTGAGTTGTAAATCAATAGCCATGGTATTGTCTTCACCATTTCAAGCGCAGATAAGATGCCACCTGCTATGACATAAGGTCCGATTGTGCATGGTAAGAGAAACACTGTTACAAACAACCCGACCACAAACGCGCCCCTCGGGGAGGTCACTCTTGATATGATTTTCTTAACCTTAGGCCGCAACATCATGGGCATCTCTGTCCCGAGCCTACCAGGTTTGTAGTGAAAGAAGTCTCTAAGGTTTAGCAAACCAAGGATTACTGCGAGCAAACCAAGTATTTTATATAACCACAGTCTAATCGTGGTGAGTGTCTGTATAAGCTGGAAGAATCTTATAATAACCAGGCCATAGAAAAGATACATTACAAAGACAGATATGCTGAAAGCCAGACCAGCCAGCAGAACATTTCTTTTCTTTTTCGGATTGTAAGTAAGTATTGCTATTAGCATCAGTGTAAGCACAGCCAATGCGCACGGATTCACTGCGTCAACAGCTGCCAGCGAAACGATTTTAGGCAGGGTCAACTCTACCTTACTTACGTTTGCTTCGTTTACAATATCTGTCCAGTTGCCGTGTGTCTTTCCGTTCTTCTCCAAACCAGCCCCGTTCCATTGAAAGACCCAGCCTTTTAGCTTTATTGCGTTGTCAAATTTCACGCTAGTTCCGGAGAGTGGAGCAGGTTTTGCATCGGTTGTCTCATAGTTTTTATTATTCAGCAAAGAGCAAGGCGTTTCGGTTTCCAACAAATCTTTTAGTAGTTCATTATCTCCTCCTTCCCCCGTCTTTATCAGAATTCTGTCCTTAGCCCATATCTTCGGCTTTCCGGGCAATGATGCAATGTCCATCTGGCTAAACGGAACAGAAGAACCGTTCAGCAATGGGCAAGGGTTCCAGCTAAGATTGTCAATAGTTTTTCTTACATTTTTCAAAATTGGAGTATCACCAATAATATGTTCATCCCTGCTAAATATTATTAGAGGAATTCCAAGACCAGAGTCGTAGTTAGAATCATAACCATAGAGCAACTGAGCATTGTCCCGCTCTTGATAAATTTCATACTCAATTATAACCAGATTATTATACTCGTTGACAAGTTTGCCAAGCACGACAGGGTCCGCCTTTGCGCAGTGCGGGCAACCAATACCTGTAAAATAGACAGCGCATATTACATTGTCTGCGGAAGCATTATTTATCTCTGGTTTATGAATTGCGACCGGTTGTATTTCTGCCGAAAACACGACAGTCATAAATGTGGCCATGACTAGTAAAGCTAGGATAAAAGAGGATGTTTTCATCATTTTCACCTCCTGATATATGCGGCCTAGTTTTTAAACAAAATCATAATTATATGATGTTATATCTTAATTTTTCCATATATTTAAGTTTTGAATAGACCCCATGCACGCCTATGCTTTATGTTCGTTGCAACTATCTTCTCTTGTTGCCTTCTCGAGCTTTCCAGATTTCCAAAGATCAAATATTTCTTTGACAGTTTTTGCTTGGCTTGTGTAAACAGCAATTCCGAGTCTTTGGCAAAGTTCTACGGCATTTGGACCAATTCCCTGACAAAGCAGAGTATCAATATCATGCTTCTTGAGAAACTCTGGTGGGAGCCCTGTCCCTCCCATGTGCGCACTCTCGTTGTCCAAGGTTTCAACAACTTTGCCATTCTCGTCTAGAACAAGATAAGATTCACATCTCCCGAAGTGATACGCGACATCACTATTCAGTCCTTTGTCTTCATTAATAGGAATCGCAATTCTCATTTTAACACCTCTTCAATAGTATTTACAATTTTTTTAAATTTTTCTGCGAGTTCAAACGACTCAAGAACAACTGGTTTTTTCTTTTCCGCACACCTGGCTATTTCTTTGTCTAGTTCTATTTTACCCAAGAAATTTATTCCAAGTTCTTCTGCAGCCTTTTCACCGCCACCACTGCCGAATATTTCTCCAGACATATTTTCTATGATACCCAAGACAGGTATCTTAAGTTCTTTAGCCATATTCGCTGATTTTTTTGCATCAACAACTGCTGCACTTTGTGGAGTCGTTACTATGATTATGCCATCAGGCACGATTTCTTGCATAATTGTCAAAGAGGCGTCGCTTGTTCCTGGTGGAAGGTCAATGACCAAGTAGTCCAGCTCACCCCATTCAACCTGCTCCAAAAGTTGCATTATGGCCTTGGAGAGCATAGGACCACGCCAGATAATGGGCTGGTCTTCTCTTTCTTGGAGCGATGCGAATGAAACTACATCTATATCATATTTTTTAACGGGAATAATTTTATCATTCCTTATTTGGAATGGTTCTTCTATCCCGAGGAATTTGTTCACATTCGGACAATCTATGTCAGCGTCAAGAAGAGCGACGGAATACCCGTCATTTCTTTTCTTCCTTTTTGCCAAGGACACCGCAAGGTTTATGGCAACGGTTGTTTTACCAACACCGCCCTTGCCACTCATGACAGCTATTTTGTGTTTTATGTTTTTCATATTTTCCTTTATTGCTTCTCTTCTCTTTTGTACTATCTTGCGCAATTCTTCAATATTCATACATGTCCCTCCTGAAACCGGAGCCACTAATCTTTCTTCCTCGTGTGCTTCGTGAGTTTCACGAGTTTGTTTTTCAGGAAGTTCTCTATAACTCTTTTTGCTGTCTTGCCTTCTGTCTTATAAATATCAATCAAATTATCGCGTGCACTATGAAACGATATCTCACCCATCTCCTTTGTTATGAGTACATCCACCTTTTCTTTCACGAGGAAATGCACCGTCGACAAGCCAGCGCGGACAGTCCTAGTTTTATTTGGGTTCGGTTTTGAGTAGAACCGATTAATCTTTTTTTTATTAATGTCAACGAAGAGAAAATAATCTGCGCGACCAAAATGCTCGACAACTTCTGAGTTCAAACCTTTCGGCTTTTTTATCGGTATTGCTACCCTATGTTTTTGACTTTCATAAGGCTCTATATGAATAGTAAACGCATTAACCTCTTTGAATTTCTCTTTTATTTTCCTTTCTATTTGGTCAGCGATTTCGTGTGCTCTGCTGACATTGGCAAATTTCTTGACCTTTACATCGGCTTCCCCGAAAACAAATGGCCCGGCTTTTCTAAGTTTCAGTTCACCGAGTTCGTCAACACCTTCCGTGTTTTTTATGATTTTTCTAATTGCTTCTTCTTTTTTTCTACTTGGGCTCACATCCATCAAAGCGAAGACAGAGTCTTTTGCAGAAGATAGTCCAACTTTCAATATTAAGACAGAGATAACAATAGCGATAAATCCTTCCACATAAGGGACTTTATAATACGTCATTAATATGGCTATGAAAACAACAACAGAAGAAATTACGTCTGTCATTCTTTCTCTCGCATTTGTTATGAGCAACTGTGAGTTTATCTTCTTTCCGACGCTAGACAAATATCTGGATACAAAAAAAGACGCGGCGACAGAAATTGTTGCGGTGGACAATGCAACCAAAGGTATGTTGATTTTAGACAATACAAAAAGTCTCTCGTAACCATGTTTCATCAATTCAAAAGATGAATATATGATAAAAATTGATATAAATAAAGTCGCCAGCGATTCTGCTTTATAATATCCATACGGAAATTTTTCATCAGGCTTTCTTTGTGCTATCTTCAGGCCGAACCACGAGGCCAACATAACTACGAGGTCTGCCCCGCTATGTAAAGCATCGCTGATGAGGGCTATGCTGCCAGACAAGAATCCTACCAATGCTTTAATGACGGCTAACAAAAACGAAACCAGGGCAGCAATTGCTGCTGCCTTCTGGCCTTCTTCTAATATTTTTTTCGCGCTATTTTGTCCGCTCGTTTTCATATATTACCAACCTCTTCTTCTGCCGGCTCTTCGTCTGCCCATGCCTCTACCAAAACCTCCCTGACCAAGTCCCATTGGACCGGGTGCAGAAATCTCTTTTAGCTTTCCCTCAATAAATAAGCTTATATTCTCTCTAACAGTTTTTGGAACGCCTTGAAAAATCTTTATTCCGAGCTGTTGTAAAACACCAAACGCCCTTGGACCGGTTGCCCCTGAAATAACCGCCTCAGCCTTTTCATTTGCTACAAGCTGGGCACTCATGATTCCGGCACCACCTGCCTGCATAGTTGCTGAATTCACCACACTTTTTTCATTTTTTATTTCCTTGGTTTCCATGTCAACATCTACAAAAACAAAATATGGACACCTACCGAAAACAGGGCTCATCTGGCTATCCAAGCCCTGCGCCATAGAACTTATTGCTATTCTCAATTATATCAACTCCTTTGCTCTTTAAGTCTATCAGATACCATTAAATGTTCTATCTCGCCCGTGTCATCATGGTTCCGCACTTCGGACATTTCTGCTGATAACAAGGAATTCCTCGTTGATGTGGCATTTTATAGCCACAGCTAGGGCAAACACATTCTCCACTCGGGCCCAATCCAAATCAAATCCTCCCATTCGGCCCCTACCAATTGGCATATAATCATCTCCTTTACAAGTCTTTTTATTCTATTTTCTTAGCTCTTCCAATCTTTTTATGATGTTCTGTAGCTCTTGCTCTAGCCTTGTTTTCTCCTGCTCAAGCAATTGTATTTGCTGGTCTTTGTTAACCTGTGCTAACGATGTCGGCAATGTTCCAAACCTTACCCATCCTGGTAAGCCCGTTGCATAGAACATTCTTCTGTGTCCTCGCCTGCCGAAACCTCTGCCAAATCCTATACCCATTCCTGCGCCTCTGCCAAAAATCGTACTGAGACCAAGTCTCAGAGGCTCTCGTATTTGACCGCTTTGTAGTAAAGGTGTGCAGTATCCACCCGTGCCATTAGGTCCTGTTCCATCTCCTCCTGGCATTTAACTCACCTCCTTTGAAGTTTATTTTGTAGATCAAGTTTACGAAACTTCTCTACGAATCGAACACTACAACTCAAATATTATTAACAATCTTATGCTCTGATTTGATGTCACTAGACCCACACTTTGGGCATGCTTCTGGCCTTCCTTTGCCACGTTCCTGATTCCACACATATCCACACTTTCTACATCTGAACCTTCTCGCGTTTATGACATATGTCCCGCCTTCAATCCGCAGAGACCTTCCGTTCACCAAAAAGTCTGCTATTTTTTTCCTTGCGGATTGAAGAACCCTCTGGAAAGTTGGTCGTGAAATCTTCATTTGTTTGGCACACTGTTCCTGGCTCATTTCTTTCCAGTCCTTTAGTCGCACTGCTTCAAATTCTTCCAGATTAAGTTTAACCTCTTCTAGGTCTCTCAGGGGAATGGCTCTTGGCTTGAAATAAAGGACTTCTGGTTCTGTGCCAACAAATCTGTATTTTCGAGGCCTTGGCATTATGAACATATGTTCATAATTATTTATAAAGCTTTCGGTAGGGTTCTGTTATGCTTTCGTTTGCTTCATCATAGAAAGCTTTATCTGTTGTTCTGCTCATTCATATTCAGGTGATATGCTTGGATATGCGTAGAAGAAGTGTTGTGAAAACAGTTAGCTGGAGAATTATTGCGACGATGCTCACAGCAATTATAGTTTGGATTATCTCAGGCAGTGTGGCACTGGCGGGTTCGATCACTCTTGCTGACTTGATTTCTAAGTCAGCTGCCTATTATGTGCACGAGCGCATCTGGGCACGTGTTTCATGGGGTGTCAGAACCGGCTAAATTTTGCTTCACGATATCACAGCCACAGATTCTTGACCACTATCCCGTCATTAACGTCCAGGCTAGAAATCTTTTAATATGAGATTATCGAATTCTTATCAATAGGTGTGGTCAATGAAATTGTGTATTGTCGGTCCTGCTGACAAAAAGAGCATGGATATCAAATTGCTCAAGACAGCCAAGAACATTTT
>JAGGXF010000009.1 GCA_021163205.1 Candidatus Aenigmatarchaeota archaeon | reverse complement strand
GTAGGAAAAGGAGAATATAAAATAGAAGAAACCACACAAGGACAACAATCCCAGAAAGAACCCCAGGAAGCAGTCACGCCGGGCGAGCTCGGTCTTGGAACAGGGTTCGCATATTCTTACGCTTTTGGTAACAAGAGCCTTCCCGAAAAAAACGAAAACGGTAAAGAATTCACAATACCACAGGCCTTTGCCTACATAAGAAAATGGCTTAGATATCAGATTCCGATATGGATTAAGGGTTATAGGGACGAGTTCGAAGCTGTAGACACCAACATAGCAGAATATCCAAAACTGATGAGGGCAAGGATTAATGAGGTAAAATATGATTTTGGAGCAGCTCTCGACAATGAAGCCGTGGAAATTGCAAATAGGCACAAAAGACCGCAATCTTTTTACCTAGCTCTTGTTAATCATCCATATTTTAGGCGACTATACGAGAACGCGGTTGCTAAGATAATAAAAGGAGTAGCCGGTCCTGTTAGAAGGCCACAAAGACTGGCAGGGCCAATTGAAGTAATACAAGAAACTCTCGGAACAATCATTGGCTTCGTTTTTCCTTATCTTAGATATATTCTTGCTATAATATTCATTCTCATAGGTCAGTCAATATATGCCAATTTCTCGGTCACGGTTACTGGCTCACTACTACCGCTTGCTGTCATTTATATAATAATTTTCTTCCTTTCAGATACATTATCTTTCGGCACGGCAAACTATTCTTATCTTATTATGGGTAATCCTGAAGAGACCAGCATGTTAATCCCTGGTTTTGGAATCCCGATTCCTTTCATAGCTATGGCTGGTGGTGGGGAAGTTGTAGAGGAAGAAGAAGAGGAAGAAGAAAAAAAGAGCAGATACACAGAAAGATATTCTCCAGAAGGAGAATTTATAGGATGGGCGCGGGGTGAACCACTTCCTTCTGAACTTAAAAGCACGAGGAGGGAGAAGATTCGAAAAGGCGCACAAAAACTTAAGAACAGATTAGGAAAAACAAAAAAGCCACCGCTTCGTTTCATCAAGTTAATTTTCGACCCGATTCTTGCTGGCATTCTTGCCGCCTTGGGAACCATAATAATCCTTTCAATATTCGAGGTTGAGAGCATAGTTTCGTGGGGCACTTTGATTTGTATACTTTTCTATTTCTTGATATATAACTCAAACGGTCTGAGTGGTGTTATCAGCATAAACCTTGTCGTTTATCTGGTAGGTTATATTTTCATTGGGCCATATGGTGGATACATGCACAAGTATATAACAGGCATGAAGCAACCAATGAAGATTGCATGGCTTGCTGTGAAACAGGGATGGCACAACATTTGGCTCATGATGACAGACCCGACCGCATGGTATGCGCAGCAGCAACAAAAGAACGTGCACCCGGAGAAGGCGATAAGCTATCCGAAAGGCGTTGAGATTACATCTATAGATCTCATGCCACCGTCTGTTCCCAGCGACGGTTCAATACCGTTCCGTGTGTATGTTCAGATACAGAATCAGGGTGACATGAAGGCAAGAGATGTTTATGTATCGGCAGAATGTGTGAAACGCTGCAAGGCAACTGGAGAGGAAAACATGTTGGTAGAGGACTTGATGCCTTACGAAGGCAGAGTCATAAAACTTGGTCCATATGTTCCTGAGGGAAGTGAGCGACAATATGCAAAGCTGAAGATAAAGGCAGCCTATTTATATTCAACCAACTCCTCACTGCTTACAGAAGTGATGGGCGAGGAAGAGATGCAAAGGCGGTTTGTAGAGGGCGAGGAAGTTTTCAGAGGAGTTGCCGCGCTTGGTAAGCCAAGTCCTGCCATGTTGTCGCTAAATGTCGGCAAACAGCCGTTGAGAGCTGGCACAGAGGCAGGCGTTCTTGTTTCTGTATTGAACACGCGCAATAACGGCCAGGTTGTTCTGGATGAAAACACAGAGATAAGGTTGCACATACCGTCAGATTTGCGCAGCGGGCCAATTGACTGCTCAAGCAACATAGGGAAAAGTCCAATAGAGTGCAAGCAAGGCGACAATCCTGACACCCAGATATGCCACATCAAAAAGAAGTACGCGCCGCAAATAGTCAAACCAATGCAGGCAAACACAATATTTTCATTCTACTGTTCGTTTGATGTAACAACAGATGTTGAGAAGACAAAATCAAGGCTCATTACAGCGGAGTTAATAAATTACAGGTACGAAGCCATAGAAGAAAAAACAATTATGATAACATTGCCGTTGGGAGTCATAGACGAAGAAGGAAAAAAACCAGAAGGGACCACAGAAATCATTCTATCGAGCGACCACAAAGAGGCTGTTTTGCAGGTCGGCACCGCAATATACGAATGTTGGCATAACAAAAATCTTGGGGATGAGGCAAGGGGCACCAAAAGTAAGTTATGCTTCAGGTTGAACGCAGCTAATCTGACAGAAGAGATAAGAGAAGGGGAAGTAGATGACTATCTCGACCGAGAGTATGGAGATAAAGCAGAGATGCTGACCGGTATAATTGATCGGTCGCATTGGACTATCGATGCAATCAAGCCAGGTCAAGAGATATGTGTTTTTTATGAATCTCACTACGGCAGGAGGAATGTAGTCAAAACCAAGCTATGCGAAGACTGATAAGACTATCTATACATTCTTAGTCATACACCCATGGCCAGACGCAAGGTATTTCTTAGTCCAGGAGCAATACCCAAAACGAGTATAGCCAGCTTTATGAGATTTCTCATATTAATGTCTCTTTCTTTATCAACAAAATAGAGCACCAGAAGAACGATAGGTATCTTCAATAGGTACATTCCCGCAGGCCCAAGAGCATTTATAACAATGTTGCTTATCACATGCTGCTCAGCATAGCCGAAGAAACGCAAAGACACGAATGTTGATGTAGCGTCAAATAGATGTGCCATAAGCAATGCGCTGTTCTCGATGCTAAGAAGCTTTGGATGGAAGATTTTTCTTGTCATGCCAACAACAAGCAGCCACACTAACGAAATGCCCAAGATGAGCAACAATGCGTCAAGGTTTACTATTCTCAGAAATGAAACAGCTATGATGTCAAGGATAATACCAATACCAAACCAGGTCTTGAAATAGCTTACTCTTTTCGATTTTTCTGTTAATCGTGACACAAAAAGTGCAGCAATTGCAACCAATGCGGTCACAAAGTATATAAGCGGTGTCACGAACAAGGCACTTTTCAGTATGTTAGCATCACGAAGCACGCGCAACACAGCTCCAAGAATGATGTAAGGCAAAACACCGAGTAGAAAGTTTTTGTCTATCTTTACTCTTTCCCGCTTGAATATTTTATAGAGCAGAAAGAGCGAAGCAATAAAAATCAAGGCATATGCGGACGTGTTGATAATATTATAGCCATTCCCGATTTCAACCGGTTCTATAAAGTAATGTTGCAGTATATTTTCGATTTGCCCGAGCATAACTTTTAATATATCCTCAGATTAATAAAACTATAGGCGATTAAATGAGAAATTCATGGCTTTTGAGCATTTTACTGATTATTCTTATATTTTCATCAGGATGCACGCAAGGAGACATATACCAGATAATCGGGTGGAACGTTAGACAGCAGAAAGAAGTGGAACTTAACGATATCCTTGTCGTGGAAAGCAAGACATCAATACCCATGTCTCCTGTGTTGCCTGGGTCTCCAGTAAAACTCACATATATAATAAAAAACAAGGACACAGACAAGTCTGTGCGTTCGGTCAGTACAGATATATTTGATGCATGTATGTTTGAAGTCAAGTCTGGAGGATTTTCCGGGGAAACAATATTTCCCCGCAGTTCTAAATATGTGAAATATGAATTAATGGCTCCTACGCGAGAAGAGATTGGTAATATCAAGCACGTTTGTGATATCAAATTTTATGTTGATTATGATTTCTCAGGAAACACGCTTTACGACATTGTGACAATAAATCCTGAGGAGATAGAGAAGATGCAGCAGGCAGGAAAAAAGGTAACACTGCACGTAATGAAAGGCTTGGGAAGCGGGCCAATTAAGCTCGATGCTCAGGTTCTTGGTGTCAAGGAAGGCGTAATAGGTGGTCAGGAAGTGCCATTCGAGTTTATAATAGCAAATAAGGGTAGCGGCATACTGAAGGACAACAAGATGAGGGCGGGACAACTTCATATTTTATTCCCTCAATCTATGGTCGGTTCTTGCAGCAATATAGACACAGAGAACTCTGCCGGCTCATTCTCGTGCGGCGCCAGTGGAGCAGATTGCGAGTGCACGAACAGTGAGGATATAGAAATATTTAAGGACAAGTCAAGCCCGATAATATTCAGGGTTACGACAACCATCCCAGAGAAATACCAAACCCATACTGTCAGGGCAAAGTTTGACTATACATATGAGCTGAGGGATTCTCATAAGATAGAGGTCAGACCTTATGGTTGATGTAAATAGGTGGAAGCAGATATATTATGAACCAAGTTCTTTGACAATGGATGACATAGCCAACAGAATCATAGAGTTTATTAAGAATCCCGTCAAATTCTTCGAGAGCGATAGGTCTTCTCATGATGAAATCGTTGCTGTAGCCACTTTTTTACTTCGGATTGAAATCGCGTTGTTCTTTCTCTTCCGGGCGATGAGCCTGTTTTTCAATCCCGCTCAAGCCTATCCAAACCTGATGATTGCAATGCTAGCCGTGATTGTCGTTGCTGTTATAGGAGTCGCGCTTGGCAATTATTTTGCTCGCGTCGTCTTGTTTTCATTGTCAACCCTGTTGAATTCATTCACGAAATTCATAGCAAAGCGAGACAACCAAGAAGCAGCAGAACGTATTGTTGGTTACTCGTTAATCTCGGGCTTGCTCATCGTGCTCCCATTCAAGTTTTTTCTTGTGTCGCTTGCTTTCATCGCTCTCGCATTTTTGGGCATTATCAAACAATACGATTTAGATTATGTTAAATCCTCGGTCAGTATCACGCTTTTGGCTATTTTGGTGATAGGTGTCATATACGTTGTCAAGATATTTATGAGCTACATCTTAGGCATGGTGTAATTTTTTATGACTATGAATAAAAGAGCAAGCGAAAAAACAGTTAGATTTACTTTGTATATTTTATGCGTGCTTTTGATTGCGTCAGCCGGATGCATTCAGCCAACAGAAGAAACTGAAACTATGAGTCTTCAGTTAGACGTTTTTCCAAATCCTGTATATATGGGAGAAACCACATCATTGACGGCAACGCTTGAGAACAACGCAAAGAAAACATATAGGAACATAAAAATTGAAGTGTTTGACCCGGGTCAGTTCGGTGCTATAAATTGTCCCTCCCTTAGCAAAAGAGAGTTAAAGCCTTTCGGTGTCGCAGATCTCACATGCTCATTCAGGGCCCCAATGATAGACAAAGAGCGCGTTGTTTATCTAGGCGTTTCAGCTTCTTTTGACTCTTCTCTGAATGCGGTGCAACCAGTTGAAATAATAAGCGAAGAAGAAAAGAAGAGGCGGGAAATGACTGGAAAGATGGAAACAAAACCAAGCACCTATAGCTATGAAGATGAGAGCATATCACTTACCATAGAGTTTTCCGAGAATCTTCCCATCGTGGCGAGACCAACAGAGCAATATGTTTATTTTACAATAAAGAACAAGGGAGATGGCCTCGCGAAGATAAATAGCTTCCGTGTTTCAGGCTTGCCCATGCAGTGCGACATCCCCAACGAGTTTGAACCGATAAAGGATGAGTTTCAGAAAATCGCTTGCAAACTCTCGCCGTGTAATGTAAATTATTTAAGTGTCGAGAACATTATAGTTAATATTGACTACACCTACGAAATCACACGAACGATACCGGTAACGATTAGAAAATAATACGCTTGAAAAATAAAAACATTCAAATCTGCACAGAGGTGGATAAATTGAAAAATATGCTTATGACCTTGTCTTTTATTCTGGTTTTATTTATTCTGGTTTTTTCATCCGGTTGTGTTATTCCAGGACAGAAAAGGGAAGCAAAAGTCGACCCGAACAACGGTCTCACGATAAATGAATTCTCAGTGTCACCCGATTTTGTTGAGAAAGGTGACGAAATAGAAGTTTATTTGGAAGTTGAAAACGTTGGGTGGACAACTGCCTCGAATGTAGAAGCTAATTTATATGGCTGGTCTTGGGGCAACACAGGGACAAAACATTTAGGTGTTCTGAGACCGCCAGACATCAGCAACGATCCACCAACACCGGGCGATTTCGATGTGGCAACATGGATTTTGACTGCACCTGAGCTTCCGGAAGGAACAAAAACTTCATATACACTGACAGGTAGGATAACTTATAATTACAAGTCAACAGCTGTCGCGCAGGTACTGGCATATAACGAGGATGAATATAACAGAAGAAGGGAACAGGGAGAGGAACTTACCGGAGAAGTGGTCGTGGATAATTCATATGGCGCGCCCATAAAAATTGGAGTTACGGGCGAGTATCCACTTAAGGTAGATCTCGATGAAAACACAGACGAGGTTGTTTACAGGATATTTTTCAATAATGTGGGGGACGGTGTACCAATAACAGATGGCAGGGACGGAAAGATAAAAGGGACAATATGGCTACAGGGGGACGCCGAATTCTCAGACTGCCTAGGTGTAAGCGGTGGAAAGAGAATCACCATAGGAGACCAGGTCACACTTCATCGGGGAGAGTCGGTCAAAAAGGCATGCAGAATAAAGCTGAAGAAGTCCGATTGGGCTTCTATACCAGAAGGAACTATATCGCTTATCTTTGACTTGAACTACGACTATTACATAGAAAGCAAGGCCTCGGTTACCGTGGTTGGCGGATAATCAATATCGGGAATTCTTTGTAATCTGCCTTCTATTGTTATAAGCAATGCACAACAATTTGAGACAAATATATGAACAGTCAAGTAATCCATCAGTTTTACGGAAAAAACGATACAAACAATAATGAGCGAGCAACTAAAGGAATTTGTTAAGCGAGCTCTCTTTTCTTTTTTTACTTACTCGTTTTTTCTCTAAAATTAGCTTTCCATAGACGCCATCATACCCAGGCTTGATCTTGGCTTTACCTTCCCTGATGCTTATTATCACATCAGCGACCGCATCATCGACTTTGGCAAGCCTTTCTTTTTCAACGTCCAACAGCACAGAAAACTCTGTCCCAAACTTTTCTATAAACTGGTAATACCTTTTCTTTACGGTTTGAGTGTAAAGACCGAGTCCGTAGATAGATGATATGATTTCACTGAGCGGTATGAGGGACTTGAAAGGCACAGCACCTTTTGGCACAAATCCTTCTGGTCTGTCTGCCAGTTCTTCCACGCGATGTAAGACGCCTATTGTTAGTGGTCTTCCGCATACGGGACAGATATTTTTGTTTTTCATTGCTTCCTTCGGTTTCATGCTGACTTTACATGCACGATGTCCATCTACATGATACTTGCCGTAAGCTGGGTCGACTTCTATGGTATAGAGCAAGTTTTTCTTTGTTCTCACGGAGCGCAAGATTTTTTTGTATGTTATCTTTTTCAGGTCGAAAACATTTGCTTCTCGTCCTATTCTCCACGGCCAAGGCGAGTGACTGTCACTATTAGAGATAAGTGTGTATTTGTCCAGACTACTTAAACGCCAGTTCATTGCCGGGTCGCTTGACAGACCTGTTTCCAGCGCATGTATATGTTTGCTCTGATCCAGGAAACATTCTTCAACAGAATCAAAACCGGACATCGAACCGAAGATGCCAAACCACGGTGTCCACGCATGCGCGGGTATGATTTCAATGTCTTTCGAAATGCTCATTATATTTTCGACAAGCTCTGGGCTGGTCATGCCGAAAATCGGGCGGCCATCATAATCAAGTCTTCCTTTCGTTTTAAGCCAGTCATTTATTTGGTCGACTACTTCAAAGTCTGGAGCCAGAATAAGATGATGTATTTTTCTCATTTTTTTATCCTGATTATACATCAGAGAAATCTCGGTAGTTGGTATGAATTTTACACCGTTGTATTCATACACATCATCTTCAAAGGTGAGCTTGCTTTTTAGCTCTTTCAGCCACAGAGGATGCGTAAAGTCTCCAGTGCCTAAGACATTCAGCCCCTTAGTCTTTGCGCCTTCACTGAGATGTTCCAGGTCCATTTCTCGTGATGTGGCACGTGAGTATTTCGAATGGATGTGTAAATCAGCAAAAATCTTCATGAATTATCTTTGACAGGAATTTTTTTATACATGCTATGGGGAAGAAACTTTTAATAAATCCCCTTCTATTTTAAAATATGCTATTGTCAAAAAGTCAGATTCTCGAATACGTAAAGAATGGTTTTCTTGTACAAAACATGATTGATCCGGCGGTGCAAATACAACAGGCAGGCATAGACCTGACCATCGGAAAAATTTTTCGTTTGTCTGGCCAAGGCATTGTAGACTTTAGCAATGAAAAACGAAGACTACCAGAATATGAAGAGATAAAACCAAAAAACGGCAAATGGATTTTGCCCAGGGGCACTTACAATGCAACCATGAATGAATTTATAACTCTGCCAAACAATATAGTAGCTCTGGTTTTTCCACGCTCGTCAGCACTTGTATGCGGTATTGAGGTGCACACTGCTGTTTGGGACCCTGGGTACAGGGGGCGTGGTGTTCTTCACTTGAATGTGCAACGCGATGTCACAATATATCAGAATGCAAGAATTGTGCAAATGATTTTTATGAAAACTCAACCGACAGAGGAGTACAACGGCGCTTACAAGAACGAAGACCTTCTAAAAAGAGGTAGGCGTGGTCGATGACAGGCAGATTGATATACATCAGAATTGACCGTACGACTCTGAGGATAAAAGACTGCCGCGGGTTTGCGTCGATAAAGGGGTTGATGTTCGACAGCATGAAAGATTTTGACGGCGCGCTGATTTATGGAAATGCTGTATGGATGCCTTTTGTGAAGCATGACTTAGACTTGCTCTTTCTCGACAAAAATATGAACGTGCTCTCTACAGCACATGCGAAGCCGGCAACGTTTAATCCAGCGACATGGCGAATTTATCAGGACAAACGAGCAAGATACTGCCTAGAAATTCGTTCAGGAATTATAACTTGGAAAGAGCTACAAAAGGTAAAAACAATAGAGTTCCTATAATGGGTCCGGGCGGACTTGAACCGCCGGCCTTCGCCATTCTGCAACTTCTCGTTACGTCAAGGCGACGTCTTTGCTGAGAGACGCACTTCGTGCGTCGGTCTATAGCCACTAGACCACGGACCCTCGGATTAATAATCTAACAAAACAAATTTATAAAAGTTTTTAGTTGCGAATCTTATCAGCACAACAGATGCACCAATAGTCTAGAAGCCATTTCCGGTCTTGCGGAAAGACTGGGCAATCTGGTCAGGACCCAGGCTTCCCAAGCCTGTGACCCGGGTTCGAATCCCGGTTGGTGCATCCAATTTAAATATTATTTATGTTATTTATTCTCATGGTAAATTTTGACAAAATGATTGATAACTATGTCTACAAAGAGAACAAGCCACCAAGCATAGGCAGGTACTGGCCGTCGCAGATCGGCTCGTGCATACGAAAGGTCTGGTATAGTTATAAACATCCGAAAGAGATAGACACGGAACTTCAGAAAATATTTGAGTTGGGAAACATAATGCACAACTTTGTTGTTGACGTTCTTAAGAGCGAGAAAAATCCGCACGTTGAATTGGTTAACTGCGAGCTTCCGCTGAAACTCGAAAAGGATGGTTTTACGGTTTCCGGTAGAGTTGATGATATAATCTTACTCAAGGAAGACGGAAAATACGTTATCGTTGAGGTGAAGTCGCACAAAAATATTGCCTATGTTGATGAACCGTCTCGAGCGCACATGGTCCAGATTATGATATATATGCATGTTTCAGGCATACATAATGGAATAATTTTATATATCGACAAGAACAACCTAAAGACAAAATTTTTTGAAGTTGAATATGATGAAGAGTTCGCCAAGAAGATAATAGACCGTATAAAAAAACTTGACAAGTTTTTAAAGGAAAATAAGTTACCGCCGGCAGAGGCAAAATATGATAAAAAGCTAAGATGGATGTGCAAGTTCTGCGAATATCGTGAAAGATGTGAAAAAGATGAAAAATAGTTAGGAGCATTAAACGTGTTGGCCAGCACTCAGCTGACGATTAGAATCTAAAATCTTTTCAAGCCCACGACCCGAGAGCACGGATTTAAAATCCAAGTGGTTAAAGCTTATGTCCCAAAACCAAACTGCTGTTCTTACCGCAGTCAAACCAAAATAGAAGTGGCTAAAATCCTAAAATTTTTCCGAATCCTTCTGTCGCTTTATTTTCCTGCTCTTTGACAACAGCCAAAACCTTTTCCTTATTTTCATATTTTTTTCCAAGGTCTTTCAGAAGCTCTCCCGCTTTTTTTATTGCCTCTTCCGAACCTTTTATTATCAGGAAATAGCCATCTTCTTTTATATCCAGTGATGACGGAGCCTTTATCATGATAGATGCCCTGCTCACCAAGTCATCCTGCTTTACGGCTGTTTCTGCCTTGCTCTTGTTTTCTGATGTTATGAGCCAAACTTCTTGCACAAAATCACCTTCTTGTTCTTAAGACTATGAAAATAATCTTTTTATATTTTATATACTTGTGCACGAAGCATATCAGATACGATACGAATGCGGTAAAGTTTATAAGAAGCTATAACCTATTAATTACATATGAGCCTTACGAAGAAAATAAAGTTTTATGTCAAAAAATCTGAGTACGTACTCCACGAAACCAAGAGAAATGTTTTGGTAAGGTTCTTACTGATTGTTGCCATATTTGTTTTTTACTTCGCTCTTGTATCCATACGATATGGAATTCAGAATGGTTTAATGGTGACCATTTTAACGTGGTCTTTTTTTGTCTTTTGCACGCCAATAGCTGATGCTGGCTTTCTGGTAGATTTTCCAGTGCGAATATTAACCAAAATCAGGATGCTTTACTCTGAGATAGTTGTTTGGATTATAGCATTCCTGCTCAATAGTTACTCTCTTTTCTTCAACCCAAATGTTTACGAGAAGACGCCTCTTCTTATGCTGTTCAGGTACATTCTCTTGCACCCGTTCCCATTTTGGGCAATAATAATTGTTTCAGCTACGGGAACGTTCATGTCTGTGTACTTTGGTGATGAACTCATTGATGTCGTAAAGTACAAGCACACCAAGAAGTACAAAAAGCATAAGAACAAGTACAAGCTGATTTTGCTCTTGTTCATAGGGGCTGTTGCATTGTTTTTCCTATATACATACCTTTTGGAGAAGTTGGGAATGGAGATACCATCCTAGAGAGAGTTCACGATACCATGATTTATTCATACTTGATAACAAAAAAGATTTCTCTTGGCGTGTAGTCTACATGTCCATATGAAAGACTGGAGAAAGTGGTCGATGATTTCACGAATATAGGGTTCAAGGGCAATATGTGAGAAAGTGGGCACGACTATGACTTTTCTCTAAAATTCTTGTTACATCTATTGGAAAGAATCACAGAGGGATGGCAACAAAAGCTTTAAATTACAGGAAAACAAAAGTTAATTTAAATACTATATTTTGTGGGGTGGGAGTGTGACGAAATCAGATAAATTTTTTGGACTTGAGGCAACAAAAATTTTCTTTCTGTCAATATTTTTTGTTCTTGCTTTTGGTTGCGCGACTTTTGCAACAACATTCGATTTCTGGGGATATACATATGATGTTAATGGAAACCCAATCAACGGAACAAATGTTACAATGACTCTCTACAATTATAGTAACTGGACAGATCCTATCTATGACGTTTATTGGGATACAAGTGACGCAAACGGTTTCTTCAATGTGTCCGGAATAGATAGCGTGCCTGGTATAATGTACAAACCCACCGTGATTCACTATAATGGTACTAGGGCAGATTATATTGGAAAATCTCTTCCAACATTCCCGCTCCAAGAAATAGAGAACTTAACTAATATCTCTTTCTATCTTCAAGAAGCAGCAACAATAAATCTTACCGTGTTTGGTAAAGATTTGGAAATTTCTGAATTATCTTCCAAGAGCATAAATAACTCGTTCAAGACAGGACTTGCGTATAATCCAAATACCAACAGGTTCTTCGTTTTGAATAGCTCAGATTGTGTTCTTGTTTACAATTCAAGTTTTGGTTATGTTAGCTCTTCATCTGGTGCTACATTAAACAACGCCACCGCACTCGCTTTTTGCAGCGATATGGGACTTCTCTACGTTGCGAACAAAACAAACATAACAAGCTACAATTCTGACTGGACTATAAACAGCTCATGGGATATAAGTGGGTATAATCTTACAAAAATATTCGATATTGAATGTTACCAAGGGATTTGGTACCTATCAACTTATAATGGTTCGTTCACCGGTATCCTAAAACTTAATCTGACGCCTGGACAGGCTGCCAGTAAGACAGGTGATGTTTCATTAGACACAAAATATGTGGGTTCCATAGAGCATTATGTTGGTGATACTGCTGGTTGGTATCTGGCTTATAATGATTCTGGAACATACAAGATGCAGATATTCGACAATAATTGGGCAGGTGGCCCTCTTCTCTGGAAACCATATACATTCTCAAAACAAGTTGATGGTTTGGTCAATGCGAATGGCACGTGGTATTATTCTTCAGCGCAGGATAAGACAACCAATGAATTTGAGTTTGCAATCGCTGACAAGTACTTTAACTATATGGTAAAAGATACAAAACTTGGTTATCCGGTTGCCGAGAATTTTGCAGGAAATATGGTCAGACAGGCCACCATATTTCTGCCAGCAGATAGAAACTATTCTATAATGGTTTATCCGAACTGCTCTATGCCGGCAAGCTATAATCTAAATAACATCTCTGATTATGGTACTTCCCCTTACATTAACATACGGATCAACGTAACAGAGGTGAATACCTGGGTATATGGTACACTTAACTATAATGGTAGCACCAGTTTTGATAACATCACGATAGTTCCTTACATTTTAGAGCCGGGCAACATGGTCTTCAAAGACAGCACGATGCCTTATAACATGAGCGCATGGAGACCAGAAAATTACGACAATATCTCTGATAATAATGTGTCAGACCAATACAATGCTTCAGCCGGCTTTTATAATATAACAATACCAGGCAACACCTTGGGAAATAATGTTCTGCTCTTTGCAATTGCGAAGAACGGGACAGATTATTACGGAGGATTCAAGAACATATCAATTGGTGCTAGTGGAAGCGATATGAATGTCAATATAACGCTTTACAAATTAATCGGAAATGAAACAAACATTACAATGTATGATGCGCAAAGTTGGAATGAAACAAAGATACCCGTGCTTATGAAAAGATTTCAGGTCTTTGGTCCTTCTGGCAGCCCGGTAAATTCTGCGCATGTAGAAGTCCAGATAGATTATAGCAGCTTTGGTGGTGCAACATTTTCGTGGATGATAGATATAAACAACAACGCCAACGGAACATTCTCTGTGCCAATATACAACGCATCAATAAGCAGGATAAATATTTTTAGTCAGGACAGCGCACCTTTAAAAACATCTTTGTCTACCACTGACTTACAAAATGATACTGTTCAGATACATCTCAACAGTTTCAGGCCAGGGGGAATCTCATCGGAACTGGCAGAAGGCGATTCACATACGGTAACAGACTACACAAAAGGCCTCGAATATTCGGCAGGAAAAGGTTGGAGATATCTGAATGGAACCGACAAACTGGTCAAGTATAACTCAACATTTGGTTATAACGAAACTGTTGACTTGTCCAGCCTAACCAGCATAACAAGCCTTTCAGCATTCTACATTGACAACGAAACTGAACTTTATATGAATACCACCCACATTGACAATGGCACCGACATCACTAACATTTCAAATTTGAACTACACCTACGTTTCAGATGTTGATGTGTATGAAAATGTTGTTTTTGTGAACGCTTTTGCTAACATATCAGGCAATACAACAAGTGTTATAGATGTGCTAAACGCAACGAACAATTTCTCCCTTATCAAGAGAAATGTAAACGATACAGTAGGAAATGAAATGGCAATAGGTTATATAACAGCAGTTAATGATAGTTCAGGAACATATTTGTTGATGGCTTTCAATGATTCGGGAACAGGGACGGTTGTTGAGTATATGGTCACAAGCGGATACAGCCTTTTGCCTATCGGAAGATATGAACTTTCAAAAATTCCTAGTGGTTTGACTTATGCAGATGACATAAATGTCGATGGTTCTTTTGCTTATGCTTCATCAAATGACTCGAGCATAAACATCTTTGCCATTTCAGACACATTCAACGACCTTCGGATAGGATTGTATAAATATTCTGATGAGTGCAACGTGCCATATCCTCCAGACAGTTGCATACTCGGAGGAAGCGAAAAGACCTTTGGTGATGATTTCAATCCATTGTCGGTGATAATGGGTGGAGGAAAAATAAACTTTAGGATGAGAAAGGCGAGTAATAACATAACCGTCCAGTTCAATAATGTTGATATGCTTGCTTCTGGTCCGCCAGACGCTTTGTTTGACAGCTCTTCTAATGCTACCCAAGGACAATCTGCCATAGCCGAAGCTTGGAGATTTGGAAGCAGGGGACCTGAAATATATGACAACGTGCTCCTCGGCGTTCCATACAATAACGAATCTTATAATGACAACTGGGAATTTACCGTTACAATAGACAAGTTCTATGATGCCAGCTGGAATGTAATATGGGAAAGAGGCGTTAATACAACAGGGCAATTGTCTGGAACAGATTATGCAGATTTCAATGAGGGAGATTATGCCAACTATCTGGGAAGCGGAGTGGTTTGCAGCAAGACAGACGTTAACATGACTTCACACATATGTTATGTTGATACCAGTAGACACATGGTCTGGATGAAAATCCCACACTTCTCTGGGATAAATCCAGTTGTGAACGGAACCGCACTATCTAATGGAGAAACATGCTCTGCTGATGCAGATTGTGCCAGCGGACATTGTGTGCACGGGGTATGCAGGGCAGGTTCAACCTATTGCGGAGATGGTTATTGCGATTCTGGTGAGACAGCATCTTCTTGCCCGGCAGACTGTGAAACTGGAGGAGGAACAAGCGGCGGGGGAGTCACTAATGCAACAGAGCTCACCAAGAGCAAAACACGCATCTGGGCAGAAATGTCTCCGGGAGTTGTGCATGAGATGAAAATAGAGAGCCCAGAAATAGGTTTAAAAACTATACAACTGGTTGTGAAAAGTCAGGCAAGCCACGTCAAGATTAAAGTAACGAAGCAGGACTCAAAACCAACAGAAATAGAGAATGAACCATCTGGAAAAGTGTATAAATATGTTAAAATCGATACGCAAAATCTTGATAGCGAGATAATAGAAAACGCTACGATACAATTCTTGGTTGATAAAAACTGGACAGTCGAAAATAATATAGATTTGGACAAGATTTACTTGAACAGATACACAACAAAGTGGCAGCGGCTTGACACGAGAAGATTAGGAGAAGAAAATGAGAATTACATATATGAGGCAAGGACTCCGGGGTTCTCCTACTTCGCGATAACCGGTGAAGAAAAGACGGTAGCACCCAAACCAAAAGAAGAGCAAAAAACAGAACCAGAAAAAAAGCCAGTATCCAGAGAGAAAGGTTCAGAAACACCTAAGACCCCAAATACGTTATGGGCTGGTATATTGGTGCTTCTAGTATTAATACTTGCAGCAGTATTTGCATGGAAAAAGGGACTTTTGAAATAGTAGGCCAAAGAAGGTGTGTGGAACGAAAAACCATCTGAACACGGGGTATGAACGCTAATCGCAAGGCTTAACAATGCAAGTCATTGTGCACTTACTTTTTACTTTCTTCTTTACAGAACATCTCCATAACTCTTTTAGATTAGAACAAAAGATTTTTATTTTAATCAGATTCTCTTCAAATGTCCTGTGACCTTGGTCTAAATAAGTGAGTTCGAGGACTTGGCGTTCAGCTGCGCGCGGCACTTTTTTGCTATTTTTTTGGCAGCAATTGTTTTTACTATATTTATTATAGGGAGATTGAATACATCTTCTCAATCCAGCGAACCAAACGTTTAAGGTTGTTTCTGTATATTAGATATATATGAAGTTCAAAGTCCAGAATATGATCCTTTCTACTTCGATAAACAGAGAGATAAAGTTAGATGAGCTCTCTGTTAAGCTGGACAAGTCTGAATATGAGCCTGAGCAATTCCCAGGCTTGGTTTACAGAACAGAAGAGCCGAAATCAGGCATCCTGCTTTTCTCTTCTGGCATGCTGAATATCACGGGTGTAAAAAGCGTTGCACAGGCCAGGAAGGTTTTTAATCAAGTGATAAAAATTTTAAGAAGCTATGGCGTCAGGGTAAAAAAGAAATCTGTTCTCAAGATTCAAAATATAGTCGCGACAGTAAACATAGGCAAAGAGATAAATCTGGACAAAATCGGTTTCTATTTCCAGAATACAGAGTATGAGCCTGAGCAATTCCCAGGCTTGGTTTACAGAATGGATGATCCACATGTAGTTTTCTTGTTGTTCTCATCTGGCAATGTTGTATGCGTCGGCGCAAAGAAAGTTGATGACATCAAGAAGGGTATAAACAAGCTGGTCAGGCAGCTTAGGAAGATTCCAAAGATAGGACACTGAAGCCCCGGATGGGGATCGAACCCATGACCTTTCGCTTTCTTGCTAACCTTTGGGAAAGACTAGCTCCAAACACGTGTTGATACGAGGCGAACGCTCTTTGCTGCGTGTCGCGTACCAGCTGAGCTACCGAGGCGTTTTTCAGATATATGTTTACAGCTATTTTAATATTTTGTTTCGTAATTAATAAATATGCATAAAGCAATGTTCTGGACAAAGAAGAGTGGGAAGATAGTTCAATGTCATCTATGCCCGCGTGAATGTGTCATAGGAGATGGTAAGAGAGGTTTTTGTGGCGTTCGTCAAAATTTTGATGGCGTTCTTTATTCACTTGTCTATGCAAAACCGGTTTCCATAGCTCTCGACCCTATAGAGAAAAAACCGCTGTTCCACTTCCTGCCCGGGACACAGACATTGTCAATAGCGACCGTTGGTTGTAACTTCACATGCAAGCACTGTCAGAACTGGGAGATATCGCAATATCCCAGGCTTCACGGAAAGATAACTGGCGAGGACAAAACACCAGAAGAAATTGTTGACATGGCTGTTGAGCTTGGGGCGCCCAGCATTTCATGGACCTACACAGAACCGACTGTTTTCTATGAATTCTTCTATGACACAGCAAAGCTCGCGAAGAAGCGCGGAATAAAGCAGGTCTGGGTTTCAAATGGTTTCACAAGCCCCGAGGCAATAAGAAAAGCAAGGGGTTTGCTAGATGCTGTCAATATAGACTGGAAAGGCAATGATAAGTTTTATCATGATATTTGCTCGGCGTGGCTTGAGCCGATTAAAAAAGCACTTTTGGAATATAAAAAAATAGGCGCATGGATAGAAATCACGAATCTGATCATACCAACGCTTAATGATTCTGAAAAGGATATTGAGGACATGTGCATCTGGATAAAAAAGAACCTCGGAAAACAAACGCCGATACATTTCTCAGCGTACTATCCTTGCTACAAGTTAGACAATCCCCCAACACCACCTACAACGTTAGAGAAAGCAGCACAGATAGCAGAGAGACATCTTGATTATGTTTACATAGGAAATGTGTTTCACAATAAAAATCACACCTTTTGTCCCAACTGTAAAAAAATGTTAATAGAACGGGTTGGCAATAGTATGAAAAGTAATGAGCTCAAAAACGGGAAATGTCCGAGCTGTGGCAAAAAGATAGCAGGAATTTTTTTATGAATGCAAAGATTTAAAGTGTATTTAAAGTTTCCGTTGAATTTATTAAATAAACTTTTTGACAATATCTTGTTAATGGTGTTTTCATGACAGAATTGGAAGAGAAAATAAAACAAAAGGAAAAAGAGAAGTGGATCAGATGCTGGTTTGCTATCGAGGCTATGGCTGTGCGCAAGGATGTTGTTGAAACTGCTCTTAACCAGCATATCGAGAAATTAGAAAGAATACCCTCTGTTTTTGTATATAAGAAAGAGTTTAAAGAAGCAAAAAAGGTTGACAATCCACCAAAAGATGTTGAAGAGGCATATTCTCAAGTAGTTGAGCTCGAGTTGTTTGTAAAGGATTTATTTTCTCTTATAAATGTTATAATAGTTTATGGGCCGTCCGCTATAGAAATCCTCGGTCCGGAAAAAATAGATGTTAGCGTGGAAGAGCTACAAAATCTCGCAAACCTTGTTGCAGGGTTGATGCATAAGTTCGCTGCTGCTGGACTGGGTGGAATGGTTATTTCACCAGGCAAAAAATAAACACTAAGCTTTAAACACGCACTTGACTATTTATATTTATGGGAAGAATTTTGTCATTATTATTTATTCTTTCTCTCGTTTCAATAGCCGGCGCTGTCCAGATAAACGAGATGAACATAGTTGCCCAAATAAGAGAAGAATATGTTCACATGTCCGTAGAAATAAAATATAATCTTACTGTCGGACGGACAGATTATTTTGTTCTGGCACCTGTCACAGATGTTCACGTGTATGACGAAAATAATAGCGAGCTTGTTTGCAAGTTAAAAGAGCGCGACATCGGAACATTGATACTATGCGAAGGGGTCTCATTGAAGAAGGTAAGATTCGAGTTTAATGCATATGAGCTTGTCAAAAAGCAGGGGAAGATAAACCACTTTTCATACCCTTTCTCAATTCGCGACCCCACGGAAGAATTTTCTCTTGTAGTCAAGCTACCGATAGGCGCTATGATAGTTGAACAAGAAAAACTTAACCAGTCGGGCATGAAGCCATATAGCCCAGAAGACGCGACACGAGGGTCAGACGGGCGTTGCATCTACTTGTCCTGGCATAAGCTTAAGCCCAGGTTAGGAACGACTTTTGATGTTTCTATTTTTTTTGAGCGCGTCGAGCTTCCTAAATCACCAACAACTCTACTTGTTGCGATTGTTTTTTTGTTGCTTGCTGTAATTTTCTTTCTCTCGAGAAAAAAATCCTATGATGTGATACTTCCTGTTCTTACAAAAGAGGAACGTGATGTTGTCAGCCTTTTGTTAGCATCAGGAAAAAAGCAAATGGACCAGAGAGAGATAGTGCGAAAAATAGATATGTCTAAATCTAAAGTTTCGCGCATTATCAAAAATCTTGAGCAGAGAGGCATTGTCAAGCGGATAAGACTTGGACGAACAAATAAAGTAAAATTATTAGAGCGTGTCACAAGAAAAAATGAATAATTATTGGAATAGCTGTAAAAACCTTTTGGCGCTGAAGCAAGTGATTTGTTATGATTTTTCGTTGTCCCAACCTCAAAAACTTTAGATACAAAATATACATTCATAAGAGTTAAAAACAAAAAATACGCAATTAGCAACTTTTATATGCTTTATTTTTTATATATAAACATTATTATTTATAACTCCAAAACAAAAACATATCTCCTGCAATTGTTTCACTCAAATTTTATATATTCCTTTTAAACATATTATAATTCGAAACTTAGGTCTAGTTTGACCTATGTTTCAGTTCGTGATAACGAAAAGAAAGCCTTTTCGTTAGTCGACTAACGCCTCCACACCGTAGGTGTGGAATAAAGGCATTAAAAAATAAACATAAGGTGAAAAAATGCAACTCAAAAAGATTTTAGCTGCAGGTGCTATGGGCGCCATGATGGCGTTGTCTACCATAGGATTTGCAACTACCCTAGCAGACTTTCCAGCACCATTC
>JAGGXF010000024.1 GCA_021163205.1 Candidatus Aenigmatarchaeota archaeon | reverse complement strand
ATATAAGAGATATATCAAGACACTTGGTTAGGAATTACGCAATGAAAAAATATTTTGACCGTTTGTTTTTTTCATGCTATATTGGAAAAATGAAGCCCAAAAAAGCAGTATATAAATATGTGTTGAAAAAACTGGGAGCCTCTCCGCGCGAAGTCGTTTTTATAGACGACAAAGAAAAAAACATAGTCGGAGCAGAGAGTGTTGGAATTTGTGGGGTTCTGTTTAGGAATCTAGAACAACTAAAAAAAGATTTAAGGAACTTGGGAATAAAGATATAACACAAATCTACAAATTGGAATAAATTCAGAAAAATATTGGAATAATGGTTAGATAAGGTGATTAGATGAAAGCATCGCTAAGAAAAATGCTCGCCAAGCAAATAACAAGTTCTATGAATATGAAAAAAAACGAAACGCTATTAATCAAGGGTGGATTGCACCAGCAGGAACTTGTCGAAGAAATTGCTCTTCTGTCTCTAGAACGGGGTATAGATGTCTTTTTTTCAACGCGCTCTGACAAATTCTACAGGGCTGTTTATGATCGTGTGCCCACAAAATTTCTTTCCACGACATCGAAAATGAGCCTTAAGCTTGTCGATGTGCTAAACAACTACATTGTTCTGGAATATCCAAAAGATCCAAAAATAGAAGAGAACATACCGCATAAAAAAATGTCAGCTGCTATTGCCGGTAGTCAAGCAGTTAGTAAGAAAATGGATAAAAAGGGCGTAAAATGGTGCTATGTTGGTTATCCAAGCAAAGAACTGGCTGATTATCTTGAAGTAAAATATAGCCTACTTAAAAAATTCATATTTGACGGGATGCTTGTGGGAAGGGATGTCCTGATTAAAAAATCGGAATTCTTGGTAAGACACCTGAAGAAAGCGAAATATGTCCACGTAACAGATGAATTTGGCACGAACCTCAGGCTGAAAATTTTTAACCGTCGAATAAATGTCGATGATGGCTTCATAAGTGATAAAGATATAAGAAACAAAGATGTTGGTGGAAACCTTCCAGCAGGAGAAGTTTTTATAGCTCCGATAGAGACCACGGGAGAGGGGGTTTTGATATCACCAAAAAGAAGAGATAAATTCACGGGAAAAATAATTGAAAACATTAGACTTGTTTTTAAAAAAGGTAAATTAGACTTAAAGAAAACAACTGCTGAAAAAAACGAAAACCTGCTGAAAAAAACTATACGAAAATCTGTAGAGATCGACCGTAAGCACTATAAAACTATCCGAACAACAAACGTCGCAGAGCTTGGTATCGGTCTAAATCCTGTGATAAATAAAATAATAGGTTATCTTTTGACGGATGAGAAGATTGGGGGAACAATACATGTAGCCATCGGAAAAAACAATATGTACGGTGGCACGAGCGATTCTTCATTACATTGGGACTTTGTCACACACCAGGGCGTCACTCTGAACGCTGTTTATCCTAATGGACGAGAGAAGACATTAATAGAAAATGGTAAGTTCTGTTACGAAAATTGAAAGGGGATTTAATTTTTATATTTAAGAAAGACATAATTAAAAAGGTGGTTGAAATTCCTTGCGGTAAGAAAAGAAAAAGAAAGAAAATGAAAAAACATAAGCTGAAAAAGAAAAGAAAAAAGATGAGACATAAAAAGAAGAAATAGTTTTCTTGAATAAATTGTGGTGAAAATAACGTGAAATATGTTTTGAAATGTAGATTAAAATCTGTAGAAAAAATTATCAAAAAGAAAAACTTAGATGGCATTCTTCTGTTTTCAAGATATTCTCCGACTGAGTCGTGGACAACAACACCAAATATATTCTACTTTAGCGATTTTTATGATAACTGGTTTTCTGCTCTTCTCTTAATGGAAAGAAAAAGAATCATTTATACATCTTCCGATAAAAAAGTTTTACCGGGGTTCGAAAAAGAAGCGTGGAAAAAGAAATTAGAAAATCTAAGAAAGCTCAAAGGAATGAAAATTGGTATAGAAAAACAAACCGCATTCGGTATAGTTAAAAGGTTGAAACGTTTTGGCATCAAAACAGTTTTGCTTGAAGACGAACTGGAAAAGATACGAATGATTAAAGATGATGAAGAAATAAGAAAAATTAAGAATGCTGGTAAAACTACAAAAAAAATATTTAATGAACTCATTGAAAAAAATATAAAACAAAAATTCAAAACAGAGCTCGATCTGAAAGAGTGGATTATTAAAAAAATATTTGAGAGTGGGATGACCACAAGTTTTACTCCGCTCGTTGGTTCTGGTCCCCATTCTGCAGAAATCCACGCAAGCGCCGGCCAAAGAAAAATAAAGGACCACATTCTTTTGGACTTCGGGTGTTGCTATGAACATTATAGGTCAGACTTCTCTCGCACTTTTTTAATAAGAAAAAACAAAAACCTAGAGAAAATAATAGATGCCGTGTCTGAGGTGCAAAAAGAGATTATCGATGTGTTAGAACCGGGGGTATCTTCTAAACTTCTTTTCGATCTAGCCAGAAAAAAATTCAAAAAGGTTGGACTAGAAAAAAAATCTTTTCTGAACTACCATGCTCTTGGGCATGGTGTTGGACTTGAAATACACGAACCGCCCCGCATAGACGGTGACACCAAATTAGAGAAGAACATGGTTTTCACAATAGAGCCGGCTGTTTATGATAAAAAGCTAGGTGGCGTGCGCATCGAGGATACAATCCTACTAAAAAACAATGCCAAAATTTTGACAAAATAAAAAAATCGATTTTTTAAAAAACCTTAAAATTCATCTCAGAGAAGACCAAAAAGCTATCGAATTCTTCATTTTTTCTGGCCATAGAAAATATCAGTTAGGAGTAGAAACGATGAAAAAAAAGAAAAAGAAGAAATAATCAAAAATAATTGTTTGGTTTATTTTTGTTTTTTTCTTATTTTTCTGCTTTTATTCTGTTCCTTGTTTTTGCACCTACTTGACAAGATTCTTTGGTGTTAAAACCGTGACAGAGTGAAAATCTACCCGCTGCTTGAAACCTGTTCCAACCAGATATTTTATATTTTTATGAGCAGCTAGGTCAACCATGGCTTGGTCTATCTTCCCGTCGAATACAAGCGCGTGAATGTTTGAAAAATCGTGAATAACATTCTGAAGCTCACTTACAGGAATCTTACTCATGGTCTTTAGGTTGTCATCAACAAGAAAGGCTGCGTGGGTACCAGTCAACTGGTCTAAAAGTTCTTTAAAGACGCTGGCTCTTCTGTCGTCGACAAGTCTCTTTGGCTCTGTTTTTTCCTCTTTAAGGTCCACGAAACCGCCGTTTGCCTTTATTTGATCAATAACTTGATCGACGGGTGTTTTTTCTCTTAGCGCTTTGTATATCTGTTTTTTAGAAAGGTCTTCAACCTCTTTACCCTTTTCTGCTCGCGCGACAAAATCTATATCTGCCACGCTTAGTAGTTTTTTAAGGTCAAGATCTCCCCCACGATCTCCATCTAGAAATGCTGTTGTTATTTTTTCTTTTGTCAGGTCACAGATGGCTTTTGGTATTTTTGAACCTTCTATAGCTATCACATTTCTTATTCCGTTTTTCAAAAGATTAATAACATCTGCCCTTCCTTCCACAATAATTATCTCGTCATAGTCTGTGATGTTTGGTCCACAAGAAAGACCATTATACGAGGAAACTTCCCAACTTCTTACAGACTCTTTTATCATCTCTGAGATTTTTTGTGAATCTGGGATGCCCTCCTCCATCAGCTGTTTCAGTATCTCTTTTGCTCGATCTATAACATACCTTCTTTTTTGAGACCTAACATCTTCTACTCTTTCAACTCTGATCTTAGCATCACAAGGACCGACCTTTTCTATAGTCTCTAAAGAAGATGCTATCAACGATGTCTCGGATGCATCAAGACTAGAAGGTATGATTATATATGCCTCACTGCTGCCTTTTCTCGTGGTTACCTTAACTTCTATCCTTCCTATTCTTCCTGTTCTCTGTAGCTCTCTCAAATCCAGGTCTGCCCCAAGCAAACCCTCGGTTTGCCCGAATATAGCACCTATTACATCTGGCTTTTCTATGACTCCTTGCGCCGAAAGTCTGGCATGTATTAAATACTTAGCAAAATTCTGGGCTAGTTTAGCCATTAATATCACCTCTTCGTATATGAAAAGGCCAGAACTCAGTTTAATCTAAACAAGACAAGGTTGTTTCTTATTTGTAAAAAACATATACAAAACCCAAATGAATATGATAAACCACAAAGTTCTGGCTTTGACTATAAATCTAATTCATGGAAAATTATAAAAACCTTTTCTCTCTCTTCGCTGCCTGACGAATTGCTATTCATCAATAAGTAAAGTCTTTCTTTTAGAGTTGAAACCGCGTAGCAGCTTCACATCTTTGTATATTTTTCTAAGCTCGTTAACCAGCTCTCGGTTGGCGGCATCATTTTCTGGCTTCGCCCGTAAAAAAATTATGGTTCGTCCTTCCTTTTGCTCTATACGAAACTCTGGCTGATCCGTCTTAACAAAAACTTCTATTGTCTTTTTCATAAAAAAGAATTACATAGAAAGATTTAATAAAACAATATTAGGCGCTACCGCTCTTTTTCCAGCTCTCTACGTATGGTTTCTCAAAGATTTTTTTCAGAAGTCTACGCGCTTTTTTGTTGACTTTCACATGTCTATCTTCCAGCATTTTTGTGAGCTTGGCGCATATCTCTTTTCCTTTTCTGTCAAAATCAGATAAAATAATAACAGAGCGGTGCTTCATAGCTATATCTTCAGCAACAGCAAAAAGTGCTTTGCCTTTGTTGATATTAATTATATTTTTAAATCCAAGCTGCTCCAAAGCAACATAATCTTTTTTTCCTTCCACAATAACAGCTTCTTTTTTAACCGTGGCTAAAAAACTGCTCTTCTTTATGTCGTTTTGTTTGATTTTACTGGACACAAAAACCACGAAGATAAGAATGACCCACCAGTAACGCTGTTCTTCACTGCGCACAAAATGTGTAAGCTCGGACAGTTGAGGGCTGGTGGGTCAATAAATAATTATATTGAGAAATTTAAAGTTTTGCGTAGTGCTATGTGTTGTTCTTCAACTTGTCTTCAATTTCCTTTATTATCCGCCTTGCTTCTTCGTTCACGATTTTATCTGGATTTCTTTTGCTTGCTATTTCCCTCATATAAAAATCTTGGAACACCCGAGAAAAGAAACCTTTTTTAGTACCTGATACCAAGACATACTCGCCTTTTATATTAATAGAAAGTTCTCCTTTATTCTCAACATTGTTTTTTCTTCCTTCAACAACAAAAAAGAAGTTTATCCTTGAAAATCTGTCGAGAACATTAGAAACGCTGAACTCTGAAATGGTCTTAAGGACAGGACCATCTGAAAGGGTCTTTGTCTCTTTTTCCTTTAACTCACCGTGCTTTGCGCACACCTCTTTTATTTTTTCAACAGCCAGAATAGGCTCAGAAATATTGAAAAAAAGCGTTTCGTTAAGCAGTTTGTCGATTATTCTCGTCATTTTTTCCCTCTTTTTTCTGTTTTTATCTTAAGATAAAACAGAAACATAGCTAATGCTATCAGGACTGCCTCTGTAGAGCCAAAGAATATTAAAAGTGCGCAACAGTCTCGCAACATTTAAACACGACCATTTATGACTCTGCCTCTCTACACTCCTCGCAAAGCCACTGCCCATTGACCTCTTCCAAGTCATCTGAATAGTTTCCGCATGACTCGCACTGTCCAAAATCTACTCCACGGCCAACAAAACCGCCCTTTCCCATCTTCAAGCCCTCAAGCACGTTTTTATACAGCTCTGGCTCTGCCCTGAGAATATCTGTCGTTGATATGATTCCGACGAGTTTTCCATAATGCATTACCGGCAATCTTTCTATGTGTTTAGCCACCATCAGCGCAGCAGCATCCTCTATTGTTTTGTTTGGAGATACCGTCACTAAATCGGTTGTCATTATATCTTTTGCAGTTTGTCCTTTCCCTTCTCCAAGATGCTTAAACACAATGTCTCTGGTTGTAACTATTCCTTGTGGTTTTTTGTTCTTAACGATAACACAGCCGATTTTCTTCTCTTTCATGATTCTCACGATTTCCTGTACTGGGGTATCTGGTTCTACAAAAACCGGGTTCTTGTTCATTATCTCCTCTACCTTCATCTGATAGCGCATATTACTCACTAAAATTAATTCCAACATGAAAGTTAATAAAGTTAATTAAAAATCAGCAAAGAAGATGATTTAAATGCTTTTTGGATTCGGTAAAAATCATTAAAAGCACTGAGATAATAGATTATCAGATATTTACTCGGGTTGGTAGTTGTGGTGAAGACATATAGGAAAGGCTATGCTGCTGAGAATCAGTTGGTTCACATTCTTTATAAACGTGGTTATGCGGTTATGCGCGCGCCGCGGTCTGGTCGTGTTGATTTGCCAACACCGGACATTGTCGCGATTAAAGGCAGGAAAGTTTTGGTCATAGAATGTAAATCTCGAAAAAGTGGGTTTACGGTTGAGCATGAGCAATTAGAACAATTGAATGAATGGAAAAAAAGAACAGCCGGGCGCGCTTATATCGCTTGGAAACGACCAAGGGTTGGTTGGTTTTTTTTAAAGCTAGAAGATGTCATCAAAAACCACGGCAACGTTGGAAAAAGGTTTGTTGAAAAATATGGGATAAATTTAGATGAGTTATAATTAGTTTCTTCACTATTCCTCTTTCGCTAGAAAAAAACTTTAAAAGCGTTTCGACATCTATTAAAGTAGTATTCGACGTGTGGTTTGGTGGTCTAGACGAAAGATAAAAAGGAAAATAAAGGTATATTGGAAGAATTTGAACTAGCAAGAAACGACATGGCCAAAAAAATTGCCGGTGAGATTTGCTTAGCTGAGCGCCCGGGTAGCGTCATAAAGAAGTGGCGTCACATTATGAAAATAGCACAGCGTGAACTGGCTGAAGAAGTCGGTGTAATGCCTTCTGTTATAAGTGATTATGAATCAGGACGAAGAAAGTCTCCCGGCATCAAGGTTGTGAAAAAGATTGTTGACGGCCTACTAGGAATAGATGAAAAGCGTGGTGGTAAGCTCATAAAGGAATTTTCAAACTTTCCAGAAAGCGCCACAATAAGCAATGCTATACTTGATATAAGAGAATTCACAGAGGCTGTTAACATAAAAAGATTCGCCAAAGCGGTTGACGGTGAAATCATCTTAACTTTTGGTGATAAAGAGATATATGGATACACAATTATAGACTCTCTCAAGGCTATTGTTGAATTCTCACCAACCGAACTGGTCAAACTATATGGTTTAACCACAGAACGTGCACTCGTTTTTACGGGTGTTTCAACTGGTCGTTCTCCAATGGTTGCTATAAAGGTAACAAACCTCAGACCAGGTCTTGTTGTTCTACACGGAACAAACAAGGTTGACGAGATAGCAAAAAGAATCGCGAATGCCGAACAGATACCTCTGATTCTCTCGAAAGCAAAATCTGTTAAGGACCTTATAAACAGTCTTAGAAAAAAATTCAGCTAATGATTGGTACAATGCCTCACACAAGAACCTCTAGCCACGCAGCCAGTATTATTAGAAACTCTGCTACCACAAAAAATGTGAACGCGTCCTTAAAAACCTCTTTAAATTCTGGTGTATTAAATTTTTCTCTTACTATGGCGACGGACAATATGCCGCCAGCAATGCCGACTAAAAAATATGCAACAACCTCTGGGAGCCCGTGTATTATAATCTGACCCAGACCAAGCGGAACACCGTAAAGATAAGCAACTCCTGTGCTCATGCCTGTCTTAATTAGGGATTCTATAAAGAGGCCGATGAAAACACCGATTACAGATGCGTTCCAAGCCAGAATAAATATGGCTCCAGACGCAAACAAAATACTCGTTAGAAATATCAAAAGAAGGACGCTTGTATTGTTTGTTAATATACGCCAGAACGCCGTGTCAAAAACCGCGTGGCCTGTTGCCTGTGTTGATATGCTCTCTAATGTTTTTGTCTGAAGGGTAAAAAGCTTTTCAGCATGCCCGGGAAAGAAAATATAAACAAAACTCGTGGCAACAATTATCCCGAGAAAAAAATACGAAAAAATTATTATGATTTGCTTATGACGCTGTAAAATACCTTCCCGTATCTTTCCCTCTGCTTCTGCCTCATCTTTTTTTTCCTCTATAGAAAAGAGGTGCTGAAAAAACGGAACGAAAAGAATCGTTATGAAGGCTATTGTTAATATGGATATCTCGGAGGGAAAAAGAACATTCGAAACAAAAATTGCGATAAATGTAAATATAATCGCTATGAAAAAAACGTGCCATGGTTTTTTTTCTGCGTTGTGTGGGTCTATGATCGACTCGAGTACCATGTTAAAGTAATGGCAATAATCCAATAAAAAGTTTGCCTTTAAGTGAAAACGTGATACTCCTTGCCTATTTGATAACACATAACATATGGTATGTTGGCCTCATCAAGCTCTTCCTTGCTTTTTGGCCACTCACCTTTATTTTCAGGTAAGTCATCTTTTCTAACAACAAATATATGGTCCACATCTCCGATTGCCCCTATCTTGAAAAGAGCCATATATTTTTTTTGCATCGACTTTTCCATCAGGAGCAAGTATTTCTGGATATCTCGGTACTCCTTCTTTTTCAAGAGCATCGAGAAGCGGTTTGTTTTTCTCGATCTCGAACCAACCATCTTTTTTTTTCAAAACCAAAAACCATCTTAATCACCAACTAATTATCACCGTGAAAATATTAATCTTTTTGTAAATTAATGTCGTTGTGATATGTAATGCAAGCGTAATTCGTTTTACGACGTTCATCGTGTTCGACAATTCATAATTCGACAGCATAAAGCACTTAAACACAACCCCATTAAGAAATAACTTATGTTCGGCATTGTTGGCTGGGGTGCTTATGTTCCTCGATACAGAATAAAAACTGAAGAAATAGCGCGTGTGTGGGGTAAGGACCCGAAAACAATTTCAAAAGGTCTTGGTATCGTTGAGAAATCTGTACCAGATTTAGATGAAGATACGATAACAATATCTGTTGAGGCTGCTAGAAATGCTCTTGCGCGCGCAGGCATAGACCCAAAGGACATTGGTTCTGTTTATATCGGGTCTGAGTCACATCCATATGTAGTAAAACCGTCTGGAACTGTCGTTGCCCAGGCATTGGGTTGCGCGCCCGAACTTATGGTAGCTGACCTTGAATTTGCTTGCAAAGCAGGCACTGCTGGTATGCAGATTGTTTTGGCACAAGTAACGGCTGGTATGGTCAAATATGGCCTAGCCATAGGTGCCGACACTTCGCAAGGAAGACCCGGGGACGCTCTTGAATATTCTGCTGCGGCAGGTGGCGCCGCATTCATAATAGGACCAAAACCAGCTGTGGTTATAGAAGACACGTACTCTTATACAACAGATACTCCAGATTTTTGGCGAAGAGAAGGACAAGACTATCCAAAGCATGGTGCACGATTCACCGGAAAACCCGCTTATTTCAAGCATGTTATAAATGCCACCTATGGCTTGCTGGAAAAGGTTGGAAGAGATGTTTCTGAATATGATTATGTTGTCTTTCACATGCCTAACGCAAAATTTCCTATAAAGGCTATGAAACATTTCAAGATACCAAAAGAGAAATATCTTCCTGGGCTTGTCGTTACAAAAATAGGTAATTGTTATTCTGGCTCGTCATTGTTGGGACTAAGCGCGGTCTTGGATATAGCAGAGCCGGGACAAAAAATACTACTGACCTCTTTTGGGAGCGGCGCCGGCTCGGATTCCTTTTCGCTCTTGGTTAAAGACAAAATTTTAGATGTTCAAAATAAAGCGCCAAAAACAAGAGATTATATTGAAAAAAACAAAGAGTATATTGATTATGGCATGTATGTGAAACTAAGAAAGAAATTAAAAATATAATTGTTTACGAAGTGATGTTATGAGAAATGTTGCCGTAGTTGGTATTGGAGAAACGGCCTTTGGGGAACACTGGGAAAAATCTCTGAGGGCACTGGCTGTGGAAGCAGGCATAGCAGCAATCAGAGACGCTAACATAGAAGGAGCTGATATCGAAGCCATGTACATAGGTAATATGAGCGCTGGTAAGTTTATAGGACAAGAACACCTTGCTGCGCTGGCTGTGGACCAAGCCGGGCTTGTTGGAATACCATCAAGCCGCCTGGAAGCCGCCTGTGCATCTGGCAGTCTTGCATTCAGACAGGCTTGCTTGGCTGTTGCTTCAGGTGAATATGATATAGTTATAGCCGCGGGCGCAGAAAAAATGACTGACCTGCAAACAGAAGACGTGACAACAACCCTAATGGGCGCAGGAGACCAGGAATGGGAAGGTTGGCTGGGGATGACGTTTCCCGGCCTTTACGCGCTTATGGCAAGAAGACATATGTATGAATATAACACCACAAGAGAACAGATGGCTTTGTTTTCTGTTAATGGACATAAAAATGCCGCACTGAATCCAAAAGCACAATTTCCTTTTGAAATCACAGTAGAAGATGTTTTGAACTCACCGCTTGTTGCTGATCCACTTCGGTTATTAGATTGTTCTCCGGTTTCAGATGGAGCAGCGGCTGTTATAATAGCGTCAGAAGACGTAGCTAAAAGGTTTGAAAATCCGATATGGCTCATTGGTTCTGGGCAGGCAACGGACAACCTGGCTCTGCATGATAGAAAATCTTTAACATCACTCCGAGCAACAAAAATAGCCGCAAAAAGGGCATATGAACAGGCGGGTATAGCGCCAGAAAAGATTGACGTTGCTGAGGTTCATGATTGTTTTTCAATAAATGGGCTGGTTGCTCTCGAGGACCTTGGTTTTTGCGAACGAGGAAAGTCCGGCAAGTTTGTCGAAGATGGTAATATTGAACGTGGCGCGGCGGTTTCGATAAATACGAGTGGGGGATTAAAAGCCAAAGGCCATCCGGTCGGAGCAACAGGTATATCGCAGATAATTGAAATTGTAAAACAACTGCGCGGAGAGTGTGGGAAAAGGCAGGTTCCAGCAGAATTTGGTCTAACTCATAACGTTGGAGGTACTGGAGCAACAGTCGTTGTAAATATTTTTGGAAAAGAACTAAAAGAAAGGTGAGTGTGAGCATGGTTCATCGATCGTCTGTCCCTATGCATTGGCGCTTGTATGAGTCTAGATATAATTTGGTCGGTAATAAATGTCTTGTTTGTGGAGAATTTTTTTATCCATCAAAAATCGTTTGCCCAAACTGCAGGCGAAGAGGAATATTAAAAAGGGTTGTTTTTAGCGGAAAGGGGAAAATATACTCATATACTATAATAAGGAACGCGCCGCGTGGTTTTGAAAAATATGCTCCTTATGTTGTCGCTATTATTGAGTTGGATGAGGGCCCACGCGTGATGGGTTGGATAGTTGACTCGAAAATATCTGATATTAAAATTGGCCAGCGCGTGTCTGTTGTTTTTAGGAAAATCTACGAAGATGGAAAAGAAGGTTTAATCCATTATGGATTTAAGTTCCGAGTTATTGATGAAAATAATCAACTAAGAGACTGACCCTTTGTTTTCTTTTGGAGTTTTTATTATTTGCCTGATAGCTTGTTTTAAAATTTTATTTTTATCTAACCCTTATTTCTTATAACAATGTTATAAAAAGTATTTTATTATAGAGTATTTTCTACAGGAAATGCTGGGGTGTGTGTTGTTTTTGATAAAATATAGTAAAATAACCTAATTTTCGTGTAGAGAAATGTTTATATATTTTTCAAAAGAAATAAAGGTTGCTGTTGTATTGTTTGAAATGTACTGTGTATAAGACTATGAGCGGGGGTGTTGGTCGTGGTAGATGATCTTTTTTCTTCTTATCTAGAAAGTCCTGGCGTTTTCAGAGATAAAAACGTGTTAACAAGTAATTTTATACCGAAAAAAATAACGCACCGAGAAGAGCAAATCAAACAACTTGCATCGGTAGTTGCTCCCGCATTGCGCGGGTACAGGCCAAACAATGTTTTCGTTTTTGGTACGGTCGGTACAGGAAAAACAATTACAGCGCATTTTGTTATGAAAGAGCTGCTAGAAGCAGCCAGAAAAAACAAAACAGCAAAAATAAAAACAATATACATAAATTGTAAGATGAAAAAGGTTGCCGATACAGAGTATAGGTTGTTTGCTCAGTTGCTTAAAGAGTTTGGTTGTAACGTTCCGGACACAGGACTTCCAACAGACGTTCTTTATAGAAAATTTTTTAATATCATAGATCAAGAAGAGCAAATTATAATTTTAGTGCTCGACGAAATAGATGCACTTGTCAATAAGGTTGGTGATGAGTTTCTTTATAATTTGACGCGGGTAAACACCGATTTAAAAAAAGCAAAACTAATGATAATAGGCATAACCAATGACCTATCTTTTTCAGACGCGCTCGACGCACGTGTTAAAAGTTCGTTGGGGGAAGAAGAAATAATATTTCCTCCGTATAATGCAATGCAACTAAGGGACATATTGTTAGAGCGCGCGACCATGGGATTTAACGACGGTGTTCTTGAGGAGGCTGTAATAAACAAGTGTGCTGCGATTGCTGCTCAAGAACACGGGGATGCCCGCCGAGCCATTGATCTTCTACGGGTTGCCGGGGAAATCGCGGAAAGAAACAATGAAACAAAGATTACAGAAAAGCATGTTGATATGGCAGAGCAAGTAATAGATATGGATAGGGTAACAGAAGCGGTTAAAAGTCAGCCCAAACAATCACAGGCTGTTCTTTATGCTATCATTAAGTCAGTAGAAGAAAAAGACCATAGTTTATTGACAGGAGATGTTTATGACGCATATAAAGAAATATGTGATGTTAATGGCTTAAAGGTTTTGACCCAGCGCCGGGTAGGCGATCTAATAGCAGAGTTAGATATGTTGGGAATAATACATACAAAAGTTATATCACATGGAAGATATGGAAGAAGCAGGGAGATATCATTAGCTATTGGTGGAAACGTTTTGAATAACGTTAAAAAAATACTAATAGATAGGTTTGGGGAATAGTTTTTTGATATTTGGTAGATTTGATGAAAAAGGAGGATATAATCAAATATTTTCTAGATGCTGGTTTTTTAGTTAGTCCGGGCGCCCTTAATTTTTTGGCTAATAAAGATGATGTAGAAACAATAATAAATAAAATAAAAAAAGAGACACGGTCTGAAAAGGTGGTCCTTGGATTGGAAGATGTCCGGGTCTATGAGGAGGAAAAAAAAGAAAGAAAAGAGAACATAATTATTATAAAAAACCTCAGAAGTAAGCCAGATGAGATAAAAACTGAAGATTTTCTACATTTTTACCAAGATAAATACAAAAAAATGCAGAAAATAATTCAAGAAAGAATCAACGCGAACTTTGTTTCAATCAACAAGCTTGGTGGAGTAAGAAAAGAGGTTAGCCTGATAGGTATAATAAAAGATAAGAAAAGGAAAGATGAAAAGATAATTTTGGAACTCGAGGATATGACTGGAACCGTGCCTGTTATCTTCAATTCTGGTCTTGTAAATATAGAAGAACTGGAGCTGGATGATGTCATTGCTGTTCGGGGGATATCCGCAACCAAGGTAATATACGGGAAAGAGGTAATGTATCCAGACATCCCTTTAAGGTCAGCAACAAGAGGAGTTGGAAAGGGATGTTTTATTTCTGATTTACATCTTGACGAGGCACCAACATCAGACTTAAAGCGTTTTTTTGATTGGTTTTCCCAGTCCGACATAAAATATCTTTTTATCGCTGGTGACATTACTGATATGAAAATGCTTGAAAATTTTGTCGATGATTTTAATGGAAGAAAAACAATTTTTTTAATACCGGGAAATATGGATGATAAAGAATACCCAGCACTTCCACTGAAAACAGAAAAAAAGAATATAATATCTCTAAGCAATCCGAGCATGGTAGAGCTAAACGGCATTAAAATATTGTTAATCCATGACTTTGATATAAATATGCTTAAAAAGAGATATCTTGGAAAGTCAAGAGACATACTAGAGGAGGACTATCTTGTTCTGGATGTTGTTCCTGATATAGTTCACTGTGGGCACACGCACGAGCCAATAGTTAAAAATTATAAGTCTGTCACGATTGTAAATAGTGGTTCACCTTTAAGCGAATTCAAACCAGTAGTGATTGATTTCAGTACGCGGGCGGTTGAGCAAGTCAAACTCTAAGCAACCGGTTGCAAACCAGACAACAAACCTATAAATATTTAGAATGTGTTAATTGTTTACTGGGGTGTGTTTTTACATCTTTAATATATTGCTTGGATTATATTGAATAATTTACAAATTAGATTAAAGTAAAATTATTTATACGGTAGATTTTAATGCTAAGGGTGCAACTACTTGATGCTGATTATATAGTCATAGACAACAAGCCAATCGTGCGCCTTTTCTGTAAAACTAAAACTGGTAAAACGGTTTGCGTGTTTTCAAAGGAGTTTCGGCCTTATTTTTATGTTTATGGAGATAATGAGAAGATAATTGATGTTCTAAATAAACGATATGCTGATAAAATCGAGAAGATAGAGCGGGTCGAAAAATTTTTCTCTATAGGATACACTGAAAAACCAGTAAAAATGTTGAAGGTATTTACAAAGATTCCGGGAGATGTTCCTATATTGAGAGATGAGCTCGAAGAAAAATATAAAAGAATTGTCAAAAATGTTTTGGAGGCGGATATACTTTTCAAATATCGTTTTATGATAGATAATAATCTTACGGGTATGTGTTGGTTTGATGTGGTTGGAGCAAAAGAATTTAGCAATTCCGTTAAATGCCCTATTATTGAAGCCAAAAAAATCCGTCCAGCCGAAGAAATCAAAAATTCACCACTCAGATATATGTCTTTTGATATAGAGGCAATATCCTATGATTATGACCGGATGGTGGATGAAAAAAAAGACCCAATAGTTATGATTTCCCTGGCTTTTAATCCGGACTATCGGGGAAAAAAGACGCTTGTTCTTGTTGCTAAGAGGGGCGCACGCGGAACCGATATAGAGTTTTTTTCAGACGAAAAAGAGATGTTAGAGCGATTCTTAGAGGTGATCGACGACTTTGACCCGGATATAATCACCGGCTATAATATTATCAATTTCGATATTCCTTATGTGTTAGAGCGCCTTAAAAAGAACAATCTTCCGAGCACATTCGGAAGAGTTACGGACAAACCATGTTTTGTTAAGAAATTTGGTGCAACACAAACCTGTACTATTTCTGGAAGAGTTGTTGTCGATCCATATCAAATTATAAAAACAGACCCATTTATGCGATTTAAGAGATATGATTTGAACACTGTTGCTCTTGAAATGCTTGGTGATGGAAAAATAGATGTTGATTATAGAGAGATGGTTAAGCTATGGAACGGCTCCAATGATAAACTGAACAAGTTCATAAAATATTCTAGAAAGGACGCCGAGCTAGCTTTAAGGTTGTTGCTTGATAAGAATTTGCTTGATAAGTTTTTTGAGCTTTCAAAGGTTTCCGGCCTTTTGTTGCAGGACACCTTTGGTGGCCAGGCAACCCGGGTCGAGATAAGTTTTTTGAGGGAATGTAAAAAAAGAGATTTTGTAATACCTACCAAGCCATCCAAGGTGGAAATCGCTCGGCGTGAGGCAGAAAGAAAGAAAAAAGGACTTAAAGGAGCAATTGTCCTCGAACCGAAAAAAGGACTACACGCAGATGGTTGTGTTTTAGTTCTGGATTTCAAGAGCTTGTATCCCTCTCTCATACGGACATTTAATATTTGTCCGACGTGTTTGATTACGAAAGACTCTCCCAAAAATGTTAAAAAACACAAAACACCAACAGGCGCCTATTTTGTTGATGAGGATGTAAGAAAAGGTATACTTCCAACTATCTTAGAAACATTACTCAAAACCCGTTTCGCTATTAAGAAGAAGATGAAAAAAGCACGCGGTGAAGAAGCAAGGCTCCTGAACGCGAAGCAACTTGCCCTTAAAATTATGGCCAACTCTTTTTATGGGTACACCGGGTATCTTCGAGCGCGCGTATATGTTATGGACGTTGCTAATAGTATTACTGCTTATGGAAGAGAGAACATACAAAAAACAAAGAGCCTGATTGAGGATAAATATAATGTTGAGGTTATCTATGGCGACACAGATTCTATATTTCTCAAGACTAATATAACAAATTTGGACGAAGCTGCCAAATTAGGGGAAGAGATTGCTAGATATGTGACCCAAAACCTTCCCGGTTGCCTCGAGCTCGAGTTTGAGAAGGTCTATCGAACCTTCTTAATATTAACAAAGAAGCGATATGCGGGATGGAAATTTGTGAAGGTTGGTAATAGGTGGGAAGATTCTATAGATATGCGCGGCATCGAAACAGTTCGTAGGGATTGGTGTCAGCTAGTTACGGATGTTATGAATCACGTCCTTGAATTAATTTTGAGAAAAGGTGATATTAAAGAGGCAATGAATTATGTTAAAACCGTGATAATAGACCTTCAAAAAGGTAAAATTCCCCTTGAAAAATTGACGATTATAAAAGGGATAACAAAAAACCCGGGCGCTTATAAGGGGGTATTGCCACATATAGAGCTTGCAAAAAAAATGTTACGCCGCGATCCGGCGCGCGCCCCGGCGGTTGGTGGAAGAATAGGTTTTGTCATAATTAGGGGGAATCAGATGCTCTCGAAGCGGGCCGAAGACCCAGATTATGTTAAGGAACATGGTCTTCAGATAGATTCAAAATATTATATAGAAAACCAACTTTTACCTCCAATTACAAGGATTTTAAATGCTGTTGGCGTTTCTTCTAGTGAGCTCTTGGGAGGCGGACGACAAATTTCTCTTTCAGACCTCGCAACCGGGAAGAAGCGGGTGCTTAACCATAAAATAGATGTCGAGTATTTTTCTAAGGAAGATAAAAAACAAAACAAGAAAGAAGACGAGAAGGAAAAGGCACTTGATGGATGGGAAGAGTTTGTTTGTTCGAAATGTAAAAAATCATACAGACGAATGCCGTTAACCGGGCGATGTGATTGTGGAGGAGAGCTACTCATCGCTTACCACGGGAATGTTTCCAGAAAGATCAAGAAAAGATAGCAACTTCAATTCTGGTTCTATACGTAATTACTATTAAATTCTGAATTATTGTTCATCACTATTCATAAATATCACACCAAGAACTGTGTGAACTTACTGTGAATAGAAGTGAAAGGTCTTCCGATTTCCACAGGAAAAAAATTCCAATGGAAATAGGGGGGTTATTTTTAAAAAAGGAAGCATTTTTATAGTGGCGTGAAAGTTGTGAAGTCGTGTGAATCATGAATTTCTGATGTGAACTTCATATTCTAGCATTTTTATATGAAACTTGAAGAAAAATTAGAACGTGAAACCAGCATAAAAAAGAATAGTGGGAAGTAAGAGGGCACCCATGAGGTGTATCCTACGCACCCTTGATAAATTCGGGATTATTCCTATGATACATGAGACTAGGGATAGGGCTATGCCCCACACACCAGTCAGTATCAGAACCATGTATAGAGTAAACAGCAAGACGACTAGAGATAAAAGTGAGTAGTTGACTCTATTTAAGAGATGTGCCACAAGAGAAGATATTTTGTCGGTGAGTAAAACCGCAAGACTAAGACATATAAGACTTACAAATATTATAAAAACACAGTCTGAGAATGTAAGAGAACTTGTAAAATATTGAAGAGTTGCTGCTGCTCCTGACCTGGCTTTACCTATGAGCCACAAGGCAAGAAAAGAGAATAGGGTGTTGACACCAGCGATTGCTCCAATTGTGATCAGAAACTCTTCTACACTTTCGGAACTAAATAACATAGCTGCTGCGCTCGCCCCAATGCCCGGTAGCACGCCAGTTGTTATACCACCAAAAGACCCCTTTACTATACCATCAACAATGGTTTGGTTTGAGATAAAAAGTTCATTTTGTTGTGGTGGTATTTTAATTCTTTTTTTTATACTTAGGGCTAACATACTTAGACCAAAAAGACCTGTCAATAGCGGAAAGAGTATAAGATCTTGATTTATTGGCAGCCTCTCACTTATCAGGCCGAGGCAACCAGATAAGAAAAACAACGACGCTGCTGCCACCGGTTCCCTGTCTTTAAATATAAAAAACAAGACAAGAGCGCTGAGAATAATATGTAGATTTGGCTCTATTAGTGCGTAGATTTTCGGCACGGTCAGAATAATAAGCGGGAATAGTGATAATGAGAAGAGAACACCTCCAAATGCTCCCATGATGCCCAAGCGGACAGCACCGGGTCCCTCCCCCTGCAAAAGCATTCTGTGCCCGGGCAAAACACCCAGCTCTATACCAGAGCCAGGAACAGATAGAAACACGGTTGGTATGAAATTAACGATCACGTTGGTTATGGAAACTGCTACTATGAATGCTACATATAAATAATATTGGTCAGGCCCGATGTGGCTAGTAAAACCCACTAAAAAACTTATCAGCAGAACACTCACGAGGTTTGGGTGTATTCCAGGCACCAAACCACACACCACACCAACCACTATTCCAAGGATCAGAAAAAGCAAGATCGCTAAAAACATATTTTAATATTTTTATGTTCGCTATTTAAATCGTGTGATCGGTGCTGGTGTGGTAGATGAAGAGAAAAAAAGAAAAACCCAGAAAAGAGGAGTTTGACTGGAGCAAGGTAGGAGAAGAGCCTTTTATAATAGTAGTAATACTTTTTACAGAAGTTATTTGTGCCTTGTCACAGGTAATTGTAGGGCTTCTTTTTGATGACATTTGTTCGGTTCTTTTTAGAAGAGCCAGAAAGAAAAAGCCGGACTAAATAAGGTTTAAATAAGCTGGTTATTTTAATTAAATAGGTGATATAAATATGCTTGGAAAACTGAAAGACATTAAGAAGATGACTGAGCTTATGAAAGAGATGAAGATGAACATGCGCGAACTCAAGGCGAATCGTGTTGTGATAGAGTGTGATGATAAAAACATAGTTATAGATGAGCCGGAGATTATTATAGCAAAAATAATCGATAGAGATTCATATCAGATAACGGGAAAGGTCCATGAAGAGCCAGCTGGCGGGCCGACAGAGGAAGATATTAAGATGATAATGGAACAAACCGGGAAGGACAAGGAAACCATACTTAAAAAACTCAAGGAGCTGAATAACGATTTGGCACGGACAATAATGGAACTTAAAGACGAAACACAAACGAAAGAGTCAGATAACTAAAATAAGTTACCAAAACAATATTTAAAAAGGTGATTAGATGGTTAAAAAAATAAAGAAAGGTAATAAACGCATCAGAAAGCGTTTTCTCTTAGATAACCCACTTTCATTGGCGTTGTTCTTAATAGGCTTGGTATTGGTGGTTGAATCACTCGGAACAATGTGGCTACTTTACAACGCTTTCCACACAAAAATTCTCCAGTTTGCTTTTTGGACGGTGTTCTTTCTGTTCAACGCCATAAAATTTTTAGCAGGGCTTATTGCGATTAAAGCCGGGTATAGAATGATAGAAAAATAAAAACAAAAAGAAAGAAAAGTAGGCTTACTTGGAAGCCAAAGAATATATTGCCTTTAGTGCCACAACTATGGCTGCTGGTGCTACTAGTATCATTATGTTCTGTAGGATTGTTTCTAGTGGAGCCCAAATAGCTCCCACACTGGTTGATACTGAACCAGCCACAATCAATGCGACTGTAGCTATTAAGAATAAGTTGACTTCTTTGTCGGAGATGTTAAGAAAACCGACGATTAATCCAAGTAGTACTAGCAATGCTGGTACCCACGTCGCTGTTACAAATGCTGTCACAATCGCTATTAGTACACCAAGCAGAAAGGCGTAACTTCCCCATTTTTCATCCATGAAAACCACACTCCTTTTAAAAAAAGAGTAGAAAATCTTTTAAAGGTTTATATTCACTCCATTTATCTTCTCATAAGTAGTTACTAAAAGACCAGAGAAAAACACTGGCGTTTTTTTCAGTTTTATTCCAGTAAATATTCAACTATTCGGCCGAAGGCCGGTCTTGTAATAAGAACACCGGTAAGAACACCAATCATTGTGGTTATGGCAAACCCACGGAGCATGCCAAAACCGAGCACAAGAAGTGGAAACATGGCCCCTATGGTTGTTCCTGCTGCGCCGAATATCATGAAGAAGGCTCTTTTTAATCTCTCTTTTAATGACCACTCCTGTTTTTTGCCCATTATAGATTCATCTAAAATCATTATTTGACTGTCTACGCCTGTTCCAACAGCAGCAACTACACCAGCAATGGCAGCCAAATCTATTGTCCAGCCAATTAACACAGATGCACCAAGAATTATTACAACCTCGGATAAAGAAACAAGAATCATCGGTATTGCCATTCTAGGTTTTCTATACCTGATAAAAACTATAAGCGACACCGTAAGAATTGCAGCCAAGCCAGCGAACATAGCGCTTGATAGGAACCGCGCACCAAGCCTGGGTGAAATCTCATCCATTTGCACAACTTTAATTTTTGTGGGAAGTGAGCCGCTTCTTAGTATAGACTGAAGCCTGCGTTTCTCTTCCATTCCCTCGTCCTTTGTTTTTGCACCTCCGGTTATGGCCGGTGTTGTATACAACTGACCTTTGAGACCCGCGCCTATACTGAGTTTTTCAGTTAGTTTTCCGTCAAGATATAATTTTATTGGCTCTTCCAGATACTTTTCCGTTCCTATACCTGTTCTAACGGGAATATTCATTGTTATTTTTTTGAACCTCTCGGCACCATCATTAGAAATCAAAACCTGGAAACCCCAACTATAACCATTTTCAGTGGGTCTAAACCATGAATGTTGTGGATCGAGATAAACCATTTGTATGTCTTTTCCCGTGTAAACCAACGCCTCGACATAGCTATCGTTTACACGCCTGAACGTTATTCCGTCCGCTTCAAAGGTTTTGTTGATGTCTACCGAAACATCAATTTTTTTATTGTTAAATTCTATCTTTCCGTCCTTAATTTTAAGCGGTATATATGCTTCAAACTTGCCCTGATGTTCTAGAAGCTTCATCAACTCTTCTTTTGTCCCGCCCGCTATCTCTATCTGTATATATGCCTTTCCTTCACTCCATATTGGCCTGAACAAAGATTCTTTAAGTCCGTAAACATTGATTCTTGTTTGCATCGTTGTTATTATTGACTGTACCATCTCTTCTGTCGCGTTCTCTGGTTCTATGATTGCTCTTATACCCCCACGTATATCCAAACCAAAATGTAGATTACTTCTTTCTGCCTGCACGCCCGTTATTCCTAGCGTACTGTTGTTTAGCTGGTAAAAAAGAACTCCTTTGCTTGTTTTCAATCTAACCTCACCAGAGTAGCGTCTTTCAAGAAGAGACGTGCTAGCAAGGTCATCATTTATCTTATATATCTCATCTCCCGGCACAAGGACATCATTTAGGGGAGAACTTGCGTTAATGCTGGTTATGACAATTCCTCGATTAGAAAACTTTGGATTTATTGCCACTATTGCCATAACTATAACAATAAGCCATAATATTATTCTAAAATCAGTAAAAAGTTTTTTTATTTTCATTTTACCACTCTTTTATTTTTCACGTTTCTCGAGCCACCATCTTAATATACCAACGTTGGTAAGCCATGTGGTAAAAATATCGACAATTAACCCTATTATCAAGACATTTGCTATTTGTTTCAAAACCAGCGCTTCACTAAAAAAGTAGAGCGCGATGAGTGCTCCAAGTGTTGTGCTAGTCATTGTTAACCCAGTTTTCATAGCTGATTTTATTTTTTCCTCTTTCTGTCCCTTCGTTTTGAGTAGCCTGCTTGTTAGTAAAATATCTGTATCTATAGAATAACCAATTAACATCAAGAGAGCAGCAAGTACGCCAAGCGATAATTTAAGACCGATAATAGACATAACAGCAACAGTGATCGTAATGTCTGAAGCCGCTGCAAGCACAACAGCAGAGCTCGGAACAAACGATCGGAATAATAGAAAAACCACAAGTGCCATTAACACAAATGCAAACACGATTGCTAGTTGTGTCTGGCGCCAAAACACCTTTCCAAGAGCAGGCCCGATTTCTCTTACAGAGTAGTCTTCTATGTTCACAAAATCCAGTTTATTTATTATTTCTTTTTCGTCGTAGTCTTCAGGGACTTGAACAAGTATGGTGTTAGTGATTCCACTTGCTAGCCTGACGTTTGCGTCAGGCCCAACAGCCTGTTCTACTGCCCGAATGTCAACGCTGTCGGGTGTTATTATGCTTATGAGTTTTCCTCCTGTCATTTCAACATCTTTTTCAATAAAAGAGCCTTTGGTTGCGCTGTTGCAGACAAGAAGACCAACAGAAAGAATAAATATGATTATTGGTATGAACATAAGTTTTTTCCAATGTCTATTTAGCACGTTCCATATAAACATATTTATCTACCAAACTTATCAAATTATTTAAATCTATTATTCAGCAAGACTTTTAAACATTGATTTTAAACATTAAAAAACATTATATGTTTCATTGAGTGGTCAACGTGGACTATGATATTGCTATTATCGGTGCAGGAGTCGCGGGAAGCTACTTAGGTTCTCTTCTCAGGAATGTTTTGGAAGATAAAAAGATAGTCATATTTGAACAGCTCGAGAGGCCAATAATAAAGGACAGCGGTATTGTTTCGATGAATATTGAAAAATTTATTGAAAAAAGCACGCTCAGAAAATTGATAAGAAAAAAAATTAAGCGAATGCAACTCTTTTCACCAAACGGAAAAAGAATTGTTCTAAGCACAAAAAAACCCTTTGCTTATGGTCTGAAGCGAGAAGATTTTATTAAGACCCTCCGAAGCCCCATTAAAGATATGATAAAGTATGAGCATGTTTTGTCCGTGAAACTTCGTTCTGATTGTGCCCTTGTGACAACAGAGAATGATAAGTATTTTATCCGTTTTCTTGTTGGTTGCGATGGTGCGAACTCTCTAACAAGAAAAGCAATGGTCGAAAGAGGCGAAACAAAACAACCGACATTACTTTATGGCGCTTTTGTTCAGCAGAAACCAACGAAATATGTAAAGGTTTATCTAAACAAATTTTATTCTCCTGATTTTTTTGCATGGAATTTCTTTGGTGAGTATGGTCTTGCTACATCTTACAGACCAAGGGCACATCTTGATTACTTTTTGAAGAAACAGGATGTGAAACCAAAAAGAATATTTGCTTCACCTATACCCATCGGTCTTATAAAATCTTTTACAGACCGTTGCATCTTGGTTGGTGATGCGGCTGCTCAGGTCAAGCCTCTAACAGGCGGTGGTATTATATATTCACTCAAAGCAGCTACTTACGCCCGCGATGTTATTAAAAAAGCCTTTTCTTTGTCCCGTTTCGATTCTTATGTGTTAAGAAGCTACGAAAAGAAATGGAAGGAAGATTTTGGCAATGAGATAAAAAGGGGCATACAGATTAGAAAGATATATCGTAAGATGACAAACAAACAAATAAATGAGGCTTTCGATTTGTTTAAAAATGATGTAGAAGAGGCTTTTGCTAGGCAAGCAGTCAAACAATACGATTACCTGTCTTCAATAACCTCTTCTATACCGAAGAAAAAAATAACAAAATTCATGCTCAAGAACCTCAGTCTTTTGAGATAATTAACTTAAAAATCTTTGCGAACAAATCTTTAACATTATAATCAGAGGCTGTGTGGCTATATAGGATATTAGCACAATATAGTGTGGTTTCATGACTAAGGAAAAGATCAAAAAGCTCAAACAGCTCCTCGGTTTTATTGAGGACAAAAAACTTAAAGAGCGGGTTGAAAAAGAGGCTGGGCTGGAAGAAGGAATAGAGATAAAAGAGAAATACAATCCAGAGAAAGATGAAGTAGAGATAGATATAACAGGTCTGCACAATTTTTTTGCTAAAATATCCAATATTGTTCAGAGGCATTGGGTAAAATTAGCACTTCTATTAATTGTGTTTCTTGCTTTCTATATTAGGATTTTTGCTTTCAATTATCCATATCTTATTAACATAGACTCATATTATTTTTATAGGTATATGAATTTTATTGTTGAAGACGGTAAAATACCAGATATTGATCCTTATATGCTTGCACCAGAAGGTCTGAACACAAGGAGTGTTCCAAAATTTTATATGTATCTTGGTGCTTATTCCTATCTTTTCTTTAAGCATTTTTTACCAAACCTGGAATTGTGGCGATATCTGATATACTTCCCGGCTGCAATAGCTGCACTATGTGCAATACCGGTTTATTTCATTGGTAAATATTTGTTTGATAGAAAGGCAGGAGTAATAGCTGCTTTTTTCCTTATATTCAACCCCTTCAACATGACAAGAACACTTGGTGGCGACCCAGATTCTGATGGTATAGTATTGTTAATGACGCTTGTTCCGGTTGCCCTCTTTCTAGCGACTCAAAAAAGTATAGAAAGAGATGGACTTAAAAAACAACCGCTCTTACTTTCAGTAGCCACGGGCATTGCGCTGGCGCTTTTTGCTCACACGTGGGGCGGCTCGTGGTATGTTGTGTGGCTCTTCGCTGGTTTTGTTGTGCTCAAACTCATAGCAGAATTGGTTATTTTTGGTAACTTTAAAAAGACATGGAAACAAAATAAAAACAATCTCGTATCTCTTTTTGTTATTTTTCTGATTTTTTCCTTGTTGGTTGTTCCATTTTTCGGTATTAGTAAGATCGTTGGAATAATTGAATCTCCTTTTGGTGCGCTCAGGATGAAATCAGAAGCAGCCAGAAGATTCCCCAATGTTTGGGTTTCCATCGCGGAAATGATGTCCCCTGAAGGGAAAACATTCTATGATAAAATAAACACAATAGCAACCAGAGCAACGGGTATGCCACTTGGTGGAATATCAACCATTGTTCATCCGTTCTTTTTGGCTGTGTATTCGATGTTGTATTTTGTCATTTCATACACCAAAAGGAAAAAACATCTCGACAGTCTTATATTCATGTTCTTATGGTTTATTGGGCCACTCTATGCAAGTATAGTTGCTGTTCGTTTTGTTATATTACTTTCCACACCGCTAATAGTTTTATCTAGCATTGCTTTAGCAAAATTGTTTGATATTATAATGGGAAAAGACATTTTAGATTAAAGATGATATTATGAAAATAACAGATGAATGGGTCGCATCAGTTCTGATTTGGTTGATTAGTGTTATTTATTTGGCTGGGTTCAGGATTTTTCATATATTTCCAGTTTTGTTTTTTGACTATAGGATTTTTATTCTTATAATAGCTCTTGGGATATATCTCTTCTATAAGAAAAACCCACACTGGGATAAAGCCATGTTTGTTTTCATCTTGTTTTATTTTGTTCGTGTTATTAGATTTTATGTGCCTCAGTTCCCCCTCCTTGTTACTATCGGAGCCATTCAATTCAGATGGTTGTTTTTGATTTTTTATTCTATTGCGCTGTTTTTCCTGTTTTCATGGGTTGAGATAAAGAACAAAAACATCTTCGCTGGACTGGTTGTGTTTTTTTCATTGCTATTATCTGTTTTGTTAGATTATAAATTGGTCATCGTTTTATTAGCTCTTGGCGGATACTTCCACTACAAAAAGAAACCACAGTGGGATAAAATTTTGGTTGTTTTTGTTTTATTCTTTTTTATTTATATTCCAACAGCCGCCTCTTTTAACCAGTCTTATTATATAGCATCACATCCCCAACCAATATTGACGCCGAGCTGGTGGGCTGCACTGAACTGGATAAAGAACAACACAGAGCCCTGTGCTGTTATTGCTACGTATTGGGACCCCGGACATTTCATAACAGCCATTGCAAGGAGGCCCGTGGTTTATGATGGTGGAACACAGAATGCACTTGCTCAATTTAATAAATCATCTGTTGATTTGGACTCCAAAGCATTTCAGGACCCGACCATGTTTACGATAGAAGGAAATAAGATTATAAGGTCACGAATGAAAGACATGGCAACGATGCTTTTTACGGACGACGAAGAGCTTGCTTACGACATACTCAAGCTCTATCGAGGCAATTGTAAAGAGATGTATGTTCTCGCTTCTTGGGACCTAATAGGCAAGTCACAGTGGTGGTCTTATTTTGCAACATGGGAACCAAATAAGGCAACAGGTAAAAAATATTATTATATCCCGCTCAGGCTTTCTATGAAAAAAGAAGGTGAAGATGGTTCTGTCAACTATGTATTTTCACTTGGCCAGAACCAAGCGATTGTGATAAACGAAAAAAATCTCAGTGGGCAGGTGATTCTAACACCTATATTGAAACAGGGGCCGACATTCTCAAAGATAAGTAAGCTACTCTACTTTGAAAACGGCAAGGCAGTTCTTCAAAAATATAAAAACGCAGAAGTAGAAGGCACGATTTGGCTTGACCCAAGCAAGCAGTCACTGTTTTTCATACCAAAGGAACTGGAGAATAGCATGTTCACACGCCTATTTTTCTTCCACGGCCAAGGTCTTGAGCATTTTAAATTCGTTGACAACTGGGGTGGAGAAGTTAAACTTTTCAGAGTTAAATTTGATTAAGAAAAGATAAAAAAAGATTATTTTAAATGTTTCTTATCACATTTGTTTTATAAATTGTTTATCTGAATGTAAGTGATGATATGACATCAAAATCATATTCAGAGCGGCTGGCTAAGGGTGCGGTCATAATTTTTGTTTTCACGTTGCTTGCAAATTTTATAGGATATTTGGTGCGTTTTTTTCTTACCAGACAACTCAGTGTCGCTGATTATGGTTTGTTTTATGGTTTGTTGTCTTTTGTCAGTCTTTTTATTATATTTAGTGATCCGGGATTTGGTTCAGCTCTCGTAAAGTTCATCCCAGAGTTTTTGGCTAAAAAAGATTATTCAAAGCTGAAATCTTTGGTAGCGTTTATTTTTGGAATAAGATTTGTTTTATCTTTATCAGTAGCTGCGCTGATTTTTTCTTTCTCTGATTATTTCGCGTTAAACCTTTTTCATTCGTTAGACGTTAGTCCACTTATTAAGATATTCTCACTTTTTTTCTTTATAGATTCTTTTATCTCCTTTGAGAGTACCTTCTTTACAGGATTTCAAAGACCTTTTCATTTTTCTTCGATACCATTCCTCAAAAATTTGACATTTTTTTTGCTTTTGTTATTAATAACCCCCCTCAATATTGAAAAAACAATCTACGCGTTTCTATTTTCATCCTTTATGGTTTCTAGTTTCTTTTTACCCAGTATTTTTTGGACATTGAAAAAAAATCTGAAACGGAAGGTTAAAAAGATCAAAATCACGGGAAAGTTCATCAAGACTATTACATCTTTTGCCATTCCTGTGTTTTTTGGTGCTATAGCATACTCTATTATAGGATACACAGATACGATAATGTTAACCTTTTTTAGGTCTTTAGAAGAGGTTGGATATTATCAGGTTGCCCTTCCAACATCAAGACTTTTGTGGGTTATTGTTTTTTCTTTGACAACGCTATTATTTCCTATGAGCTCAGAGCTTTGGGCATCTAATAAAAAACACATTCTCTCAAAGGGGCTTACTATCATAACCAAAATATCATTTATGATAATGGTTCCAGCAGTACTTATTACAATCGCATTTGCCAGGTTTATTCTTGATATATTTTTTGGTGCCACGTATATAACAGCTACGGCATGTCTGCAAATATTATCATTGGCAGCACTCTTTTTTCTTATACGTGCTATATTTTCATCGGTTTTGGCGGGTATTGGTCAACCCATAGTAAACACAAAGGTCGGTATTTTTATGGCTATTTTTAACGTTATAGCAAACCTCATACTTATTCCGATATATGGCATTGTTGGTGCGGCGGTAGCTACAACAACATCGTTCTTATTTGGAGCTATAATATCATTTTTCTACATTAGAAAATTCATAACATTCAAGATGCCTTTCGTTTCTCTCATCAAAAGTCTTTTTAATGGTTTTTTGACACTTGCCACCATATCCTACCTAAAGCAAGTAATTAATATTCCGCCAATACAAGAAGCTGCCCTTTTATCTATTGTTGCTGTCGTGGTGTATATCTTTTTAACTATAATTAGCAAAAATGTCAAACAGGAAGACGTAAAAATCTTGAGGAAAAATAAAAGATAGTAATTATATGCGTTGTTTTATGAACTCATATGAAAGAGGAATCATAATTGGTAATATTGGTAGAAATAAACGAGTCTCTCTCGGCATTCCTATTATGAAAATTAAGGTAATATATAAGGGTATAACACACCATATCTTTGAAAAGAATTCGTCTAAACTATTCCTTCCTAGATAAGAAAAAACAACAAAGACCAAAATCGGCAGGACATACATAAAAAAACACATTATACGGGTTGGTTCTAAGATAGAAAATATTCTTATTAGTCCGATGTGGTATGGGCGTGGGCCAATATAGATGTGCATTCCTGCATACGAAATAAGAAATGATGTTGCAAGCAAGCCGGTTTTTCTAATATTTCTTTTGTCTAAAAAATATATAAGTATTAAAATAGATATTGTTTCTCTGATAAACCCCCCAAAAAACACGGTGGCTATTAAATAGTTAAATTTATTTTCTCGGATGAAATAAATGCCGAGTATCGTTAAAAAAAGATTAATAAGATTATTTGGTGGTATAATTGGCTCCGGTGCTGTGCGCATAAATATTATAAATAAAAAAAATAATATACTAATAGTTATTCTTTCTTTTCTATTATAATATTTTTTAAGAAATAAATCAAAAACTATTATAGACAAAAAACAGAAAAAGACGTTAATCAAAAAAACCCCCATGTGTATGGCTATGCCTCTCCCAAGAAACAAAAATAATCTCGATAGATTATAAGTAATTAAATGAGAGATATACCTATATTGGTATGGGGCTAGATATTTTTTTTGAACAATTTTTTCATATATGTCGAAAACTGGGTAATCGTCTTGTATATGTCCATATATCGGTATGAACACAATGTAGCTAAGAATAAAGAAAAATAATATTTTGAACTTGTTTCTTTTCATATATTTCTTTATCATTTTATTCAGGCCATCACTTCATTTTGTTTTCTATCCATATCTCAAACCAGAGTTCTATAATTATAATTTTCCAAATTTCTTTGCTATAATCTTTTTTCTTACCATAATGTTTTTTTAACATATTATTTATTTTTTTCCAGTCCCAATATTTTCTTTTTCTAAATTTTTTCGAGTTGATCAGTTTGGAAACAGCTTCTCTCAGGGTGGATTCCATTAATATTTTATCATCTGGTGTAGCAAAACCTATTTTGTCTTTTCTTTTTCTTATCTTTTCCATCAATACTCCTTTCATAGCTTCCCTGAAAGAGTATTTTGTAACGCCTCTAAAAATCTTCATATTTGTTGGCAGAGCCAAAACATATTCTACTAATCTATGATCACAAAACGGTACACGAGTTTCAACCGAAAATCGCATAGAGTTCTTATCTTCGAATCTTAATAATGTTGGTAATGAAGACCACGTCTCATATATTATTGATTTGTCTAAGACCACCGAAGATTTCCAGTATTTTTTTTCTTTTTCATAACATATATTTTTCCTAATAAAATTTTCTCTAAGGTAGAAAACAACAAAATTCTTTTTTATATATCTCCTAATGGAATTCGGGAGAAAAGATAACAAACCAATTATAATTGGCTGTGGGTTTTTATATTTTCTATAAAACAATAAACCCTCTTTCAATACAGAAATGAATTTAACCTGAATTATTACTCAAACAATCAAAAAATCGATTAT
>JAGGXF010000011.1 GCA_021163205.1 Candidatus Aenigmatarchaeota archaeon | reverse complement strand
GAAGGTTCTATCCTAACATTATCATCTTTTTGTGTTATGTTCATTATCGTTTCACTTGTGTTTATCGTATTCAACGGGCTATTGTAGGCAACCTTCTTTAGTTCCAGCTTTAGATGCGTATTCTCCATGAATATTTTATCAGCTGTTTCATTACACGTGACATCTGAACCAGCTATGTAAAGCAAATTTTCTTTTTTCCGGCGAGAAAAATATTCTAGTATGTCCAACGGAGCGTTGAACTCATACTGAACTGCGTTTTCCTCTGGTATAATTCTTATTTCATCGCCTTCCTGAGTAAATGGAACTGTTAACGAAATCTTTCGTCTCGAACCTTTTGGCTCGGATGCCACCTGTGTTATGTAGTTGTCAAGTTTCTGGAAAGTTAGTTCCACCTGCTTAAAACTCTCTGTATACTGCGTTCTATTTATTATAGGTTTTCCTATAACAAGTATCAGAATTATAGCAAACAAAATTATAGCGAATAGTATCGCATTCTGAACAAGTGGATTAACCATATCTTATCATTCCTTTCGTCAACTTTAATTTATTGACCATGTCCTATTATATGTCTGTTTTGCGCGCATAATAATATTATCTTTTATTATCGTAACATCAAAAAATCCTATCGTGAAGTTCTGATTGCCTGTCAAAACAGTAATTTTTTCTTTCCGATTGTTTCCACGGAAGCCGTACGACAACGTGATATCTGAAGATGAACTGGTGGCACTAAATTCTTTCGTATAGTTTTCTTCATCTTCCAAGTCAAATGTGTCAGAGCTTGCCGGATTTGTCGTATTGATTGTACAGTTTATTTTATCATCCAAAAAGTTTCCTATATTGACTGTATAGTTACCGGTTGTATTATCATAGAAAGCATACATGAAAAGCACTTCTATGGTCATATCGTTCTTAAGATATTTTGTAAAGTTTACTAGGTAGTTTAGTGTAGACTGGTTCGGATCAGATTGCAACGAACCGACACCAACAATCATTTCATACTCCTTGATTATATTTTTTATCTGCTTGTCAACCAATCCAGACTCTTCACTCATCTTTTCCTCAACTGTCTGATAAACAGATAACAAATTTCTAATCATCAAAAAACCTACGAGTATCAGAATCCCTGCTATCATGAACATCTGTCCCTTTCTCATTCATATCATCTTCCATACGTACATTCTTACCCTGTAAAAATCATAACTTTTCTTATATCCTGATAAATAATAATCCACCACAATAACCTCTCTGTTCTCAGGTGCATTCTCTGTGACGCAGTCATCTGAATTTTTACATATATCAACTTCGAATTCAACTTTTTTTGTTAGCATAGCTTTTAATAAATCTTCTATCTGCATCTCTACGATATCCAGAGGTTCTCCCGAGTAAACCAAAGGTCGTAGATTGCCGGAGTTGTCTAGATATTCGAGAGCGCTGAAAGCATCTCTCTTGATCAAGGATATTTCCAGTGCTGGCTTGCTGGGCGCCGACCTAAATGCAAAAATTATGGCTATGAAAATCATGGATACTGTCAATAATACCTCCATCGTGTACAAGTATCCTTTTGTCATTATATCACTTAACTAAATACATAGACAACTATCTTGCCCTCTTTGATATCGCTAATCTTCCAAGAGCTGGCATACTGATAAATAATGGGTCTTTGCAAGGCGATAACATTTCCTCTTTCGGGTATTTCGCTCTGGTCATATCCTGTCGCATAATCCAAGAAAGTGTCACCTGACTCGTTATATAGCCTTATATGAAAATCATAGTCCAGACCAAGTGCGCTTTTCATTGCCGTATAGTTCGACAGATTCAGATCATAAACTTTTTTGTATTGTATCACATTTATCTTTTCGAGAGGATAGGTAACTTCTGTTATATTATTTAGCGACGTGTTGACAAAACTGGTCTGGTCTGTGAAATTGCTGTCATCATCAAAATAAACCGTAAACCACCTAGCCTCATTGATACTTACGTTAACGTTGAAGATTATGTTATCCCCTGAAATGTTGTAGCCAACACTATTTCCGTTCTCATCTAAAATCAATATAGAGTTTTCATCAAAGCTGAAACCAAAAGCAGTTTTGTTTATTTCCACGAGCTCATTTGTTAAGGCGGTAAGGCTTCCGGACTGATTTTTCAGATAATTCTGACTATTGTTAACCAGCACAAAAAATCTGTACATGTCTGTCTTAAGCCCGAGTTTTGATGGATATGAAAATACATTAGAATAATTCCATGAACTATCGTAAGACGTAATAGATTCTAATAAATCTGTTGCAGTTCCCCTCCTAAGAGAAACTGATAAAGTGTTTTTCATTGTTTGTAGATAATTTGCAGAGAAAACAATCAAGACAGAAAACATGAGCAAGAATATCCCTATGGCTAAAATATAATCCATTTGTATTGCTCCTTTTCTTCGCATAAAACACACCAATATCAATCCAAGCTGTTTTATATTCCTATATTTTGCTTAAGGTTATCGTTGTTGACCCGTTGGAATAATCTGTCCTTGTTATTCTTGTCATGCCACCCGTTGTGCTGCCTAAAAAGGTCAGGTTATAACCAGTTGGACATGTATAATTTAAAAGAGGGTTTTCTATCGTTCTTACATATATATCAGAGCCGTTAAAATCTACAAAATAGTTTGTATCAGCAATAGTCTCTGGTAAAGCCAAATCTACGGTGCACATGGTTTCGTTTGTCTGTGAATAGTAGTCGGGCTCATCATATATTTTTTCTATGGCCGCGCTTATTCTTTGGCAGACTTCTTTTATTTCCACACCACCCACAAAATCTTGATAATCCTCTTTTATGTTTCTCATACTACTCATAATAAAAATTATGAGAATCAGGCTGAACGCCATAAAAAGTGTGTGCGCGACTACACTTGATTGAGCCTTATTTAATTTGTTACTCTCCACGACTCTATCCATAATTCTGAACATCATCTAATCTCAACCCTTAATCGTTACATTTATTTTGCTCTGGCCCCTACTATTCTTTCCTATATTTTCTAGCCACAGGTCATAACTGCCCGCTGCCCACCGCAACGAGTTATTAAGATCTATGTTGTCATACAAAAGAACCAAGAACGTCTTGAAAGTACTTGGCTCGCTAAGACTGAAACTACCGAATGTTTTTCCAACCCAACCCTTCAAAGCAACCTCTTCAAGATTGTCTGTTATATCTGCGTACGTGCCCTTTGTGAAAACCAGCAAAAATTTGTTGTCTTTTTCCCTCTGAACAAGTTTTAATAAATAATCATCACCTGGATAGCTTGTGTTCAGAGAGGTATCTATAGGTGTCCCACCAGAAACAATACCAAGAACGACATTGTTGTTCCACGAAGCTATATGATTATTTCCGGACCTTATGTTATCGCCTGTTCCTATATGGAAAGCGAATCTCATCTCAGCAGAGTGTCCAACCCATGTACTCATAGCAGGGGCATATGTAAAATGAATCCAGTAGTCACCTGAATTCGTATTGCCAGCCAAGTCTCTACATTTCACATAGAAATTATATGTACCCTCATAAGCCAATTGTATTGAAGAACTGTGCGTTGTTGAGTTCGTGTTCGTAAATGGTGTCATGTCGGCAAATGACTGCCCAGCCGACTGGCTATACCTGCACTCCGCTGTTTCATCTGTATCCAAACCAAGTGTTGTAGGACTTGAAGTTACCTCAGAGTTGTTGCTTGGGGTTTCATTGGCACGCACAGGCGGCACAGAATCTATTATAACAGCATCTGTTTCTGTATCTGAACCTGCCGTGTTGCCTGCTGTATCATTTAGCACAACTTTTAGAGTAAAATTCCCGTCGTTTGCTGACGCACTCAAAACACATGTATCTGTCACCGTGATGTTCGTGCCTCCCTGCAACCCAGATGTATTGGTCTTATAGCATATAGTGTCTGTTGCATTGTAAACTCTTATGGAATAATTACTCGGGTTGTCCTCTGTATATGTGAAATTTACTATTAGCGTGTCGCCAGCGTGATGATAAGCTGGGATACTTGTATTTGGCGTATTTATAACAACCGTGGGCGGAGTGTTGTCCACTATAACCTCTTCGGCGCGGGCAAGGTTATCAAAATGTAAAGCGATAAAACTAACGAAAACTAGGAAAAAAATCCAAAAAGGTTTTCCACGTTTCATTTTTCATCCTTCTTATAACCTTTTCTTATCTTTTCAAGGTCTTTTGATATCTCTTCTATCAACTCTGCTGGTTTCTTTTGATGAACATTCTTGAAAGACTGCTGAAACTTTTTATGTCGTCTTTGCAGGAATAACCAAAAAATCAAAAGCAGAGCAAATAAGACCAACATAGTTACAATGCTGTAAAAAAGGCCACCATTGTCTGCATCTTCCTCTTTTCCACTTGCTCCTTCTTTACTTTCTTTAATTTTATTAGGAGCAACCTTATCAGGATAAACTATTGTAGTTTTATTATCTATTATGGGAGCCTTTCCTTTTACAAAAAGCGTTTTCTCATTATTCGATTCGCTTCTCTCTTTTATCGCATTGAGCGGGTCAACAACAGCCCTAAGAGTGTGGTCAGATTGTCCGATGTCGTAATTTATATACAGAGAAACGATGCTGTATCTATGCAACCTTTCTGTGTAAAGTCTCTCACCGATTTTCTGCTTTCCGTCATAGAAATACACAAGAATGTCGTCGTCCAGATGCTCGTTAGCCTGATTGAAAATTTCAGCAACGATCCTTCCTGTAGCATCAGAATAAACCAGACTTCTGACCTGCAAGTCAGGCAAAGCAAAACATTGCGTGGAAAATAAAAGGATAGTCAAACACAAAATAAATTTTCTTATGTAGCTCATTTTTTTCACCTACTATAAATATAATTTATGTCGTATGACATATGAAGATTATCATTACCCTTTATTAGTCGCTCTGTAAAGAATTGCCTGCCTTATCATACGCCTTCGCTGTCACATTGTAAAGACCATCGTTGTAGTCAGATGTGTTCCAGGAAACGCTGTAAGGTGCGCTGTATGATGTGTTTATCAACGTATTATTAGCATAGAACTCAATATAATCTATACCAGAGTCTGCATCTGTCGCAGACGCATTCAGTTGGATAACACCTCTTGCATATTTCTTTCCACCGACAACTATTGCACCTATGTCTATGCTTACCTGAGAAGGAGGTATATTATCTATCATCACAGCATCTGTTTGCGTATTTTTTATAACCCTGCCAAAAATATCATACATGGTAACGCTCAGGTTAAACCACTTTGCTCCGCTTGATGAACCGACTGTACAACTATTGCTTTCCTGTATGTCAGAACCACCAGAAATACCGCTCGTCTTTGACACCTCGCAGACCGTGTCTGTTGCGTTAAATAATTTTATCGTATAATTCTTGGGATTGCGCTCGGTGAACGTGAAGTTAACTACTAGCAAAGCGCCTGTTTTCTTATAGTCCACGACAGTGGTGTTTGGCCACACCTGGGATATCGACGGACTTAGCAAATCCACATCTAGCTTGGTACAACCAGACCATGCACCCCAGTTATTAAAACCATCCTTTGCTCGTACACGCCAATAATACACGCCGTCTGACAACTCGGACGCTGTTATGTTCGTGCCAGATGTAAGGTTTGTTTGTACAATATTAGAGCATGAAGCATCAGAATAGAGTGTCCAGTTATACTCCGTAACCGTTCCATTGCATCCAACGTCATTTGGCGCTGACCACGAAAACGACGGTGTCGCGTCATTTGTCACATTGCTGTCTGGTGGACTCAATCCAGTCGGAGCGTTCGGACCTGCCTTGTCTATTTTTACCAGATTCGATGTTTTGACACTTTCAATATTACCAGCGTTGTCCTCTGACCTGTATCTCACATATTTTTCACAGTATGACCCTGCTGAACATGTCACACTAACAGATGTTCCTGATGTTGAGGGATTGCACGTTCCTGCTGTATCTACACAATATGTTGTTGAAGCAACGCCTGAAAGTGTATCAGAAGGTGTTAATGTAATTGTTTGGTCAGAGCCATGACAGGCTGTGTCAGAATCGTCTGTTGTTGTCGGATCTACCGTATCAATCCAATACGGACCAGAATCAGCACTCGTATCATCCCAGTTATTCGCGTTGTCAACAGACCGTAAGTGAAAATAATTTGACTGACCATCCGGGAATGTACATGTATATGTCGTGGCACCTTCCTCTATATTTTTTGTTGTACTTGAGGTATCACCAGAATTCTGATCACATACAGCCGCATAGCCGTCTAGACCTGTAGTGACTGTTGCGTTTTCTACCTCAAAAATTCTTATGTTATCATAATAAACATCCCCAGAAGTTAATCCATTATTAGTACGAACTCCAAATCCTAATTTATTATTCATATTATTTATATTGAGATTTGTCCAGGATAATTTAAGAGTACCCTTCTCTCCAGCCGAGCATCTTATTGTTGTGTCGTCTAGAGAATCGTTGCAACAAGGACTTGCTTGATCCCTCATAATAAAGAACATATCAGTGTTTTCATTACATTTATAATCTATATACATTACAAATTTTTTATTGGGTTCATTGAGTTTCCATTCAGATGCTGAAGACATGCCAAGACTTTGATAATCGTAATGTAAAGGCCAATGCCACGTTTGAGATGCATTATAATCCACACGCATTGAATAACTTCCTTCAGTAGAATAACTACTAGTTCTATAATCATAACTCCCTTCCCCATCTACTGAATCTGCATCTGTTCCTGAACCTCTTTCAAATCCTCCATTATCAACAAGATTATTCTCATTCCCCTCATCATCAAACGCTTTCAAGTAGTAGAAGTAATCATCGCCATTGTCAGTAGCAGTTGTCCATGAAAAGTCAACTGTATTATCATTTGACCATGTTGAAGTTGAATGAGAT
>JAGGXF010000007.1 GCA_021163205.1 Candidatus Aenigmatarchaeota archaeon | reverse complement strand
TTCCAATCCACTTCGAGGATGGACAGCCGGGCGACTGGGTACACTCCTTGAACAAGATGCAGGTAAAGAACGTTGCAGAGGGCGGCGTGAACATGTGGATGTTCATAGCAGGAACAGACTTGACAGATCCAAGCGGAGCATCACTATGCCCTACTAGCAATGTGTTGTCAATAGATAACATGTACTACAGGGCATGGTCCGGAACCCAGTGGACAAGCTGGGAAGGATGGACACAAATGAGCAAGTACGACCAGAATGCAGATTGTTATATAACCGAAACTCAGGCAGCATGTTATGGTGGTAAGCCAGTACCAGCATGGGACCTTAGTGCACAAATAGGTCCACTAGAAAACCTATTGACAAACCAGGGAACAATGGAGATTGAGTTCAAGTTGCACTATCCAGTTCCGTGCATCGGAACATTCAGCGAGGGAACAATCTACATCTTCGGCAAGGCAGTGTAAGTCGCTAAGGAAAACGCTAATGGCTAGTTCGCTAGCCGACCTTTTTTCTTTTATTTTTGATTTATATTTTCGTTGTGCCATATGTGATATTTATATTGTATGATGATTAAGGGGGGAATTTGTGTGTCAGGTTGTATAAATTGTTATGAATTTGAATTGCCTGGTGGAAAGGAGGAAATAGTAAAAACAGATGGGCCTCTTGATGGTATCAAATTTTACGAGACTGGGCTATGTGGGCTTGACAATGGAGAGAAAATTATAGGGATAGACACCCAGAAGATTCATGTTATTCATATATTTGAAAATTACGCGGGTGCCTTGATACGCAAAATGACTATACCTATTGAGGATGTTAACGGGGGCCAGAAAATAACAACATATCAATTTTTAATAACTACTAATGCTTCGGGTGTAGTCGTAAAAAGGAAACAGGACGAAGAAGAAATAATCAACTCTAAACACCAAATAAAAGTGAAAAAACTTTGATACCCGTCAGAAAATATTACGCACACATTACGCTCGGATGACTTCGCTTTTTATTCATGCGGCGCTTAACTATGGTTATGAAAAAGTTCTGGATGGGAATGTTATTCTTGATGGTGTCGCTTGTCGTGTTAGTTGCGGCATCTGGTTATCTGAATGCTTATGTTTATGACAATGACAAGGATGGGTATCTTGTCCTTGATCTCGCTGACTGCGTTGATTTGAATTCTAGGGTAGAGATGCCTTATGAAGACATCGGCGACGGTTTTTGTCGAGTGTGGGGGCTTGACTACGCGCTTGCCCTGATATATGATAATCACTACAATATCTCTGGAAATTCAACACCTTCTTGCGAGGATGAGTGCTCATACGGGGAACAGAGATGTCTTGATGAAAACACGCTCCAGTCATGCGGTAACTACGATAACGACACATGTCTGGAATGGGGTGGCAACATCGCTTGCGAGAACGGATGCGCTGGCGGTGTTTGTCTAACGCCAGGCATAACCACATGGATAAGGCCAGCCCGGATGATAATATACGAGAATGTCACGCAGGGCCACACCAAGTACGTCACAGCGAGCATTTTTGTGAAGAACGTGAACACGGGAGAAATAAGAGTGGAATTGAGGCCTACTGGTGATTTAGACGGCATAACAACATTGAGTGAAAGCGTGGTGACATTGTCGCCGGGCGAGGAGAGGGAGATAAACTTCACCGTGGCTGTGAACACACTTAAGACGATGTTCTCCGGTGGCATTGCAGCCAACTTTATTTCAGGCGGAATATCAGTCGGCTCGACAGCAGAGGTTTACATCTACGTCACTATAACAGAAGAGCCTTGCAAGGAATCTGGAGAACCTTGTACTTTTGATGATGATTGTTGCTCCGGCGTCTGCTTGTCTGGAGTAAGTGATGTTATTTATGGTCCTGAGGTAACATCAAGCGCCAGCTTCTCTTGCCCCATGGACTATTCATACTGCGAGTTGTATCAGACAAAGACAGTTGGCGACCTCAAACCGATGGAACCCTTGCTTCTGAAAACATGCAACCCTGGGATGACCTGCTCTTACTGGGGCGCATATGCAGAATACACGGGCTATGGCAAGAGCAGCGGTAATGTGTGCCAATGATTTAAATTAGTGTATTTTTACTAATTCTACACAGGCGAAAGCTTTTTAAACTTCCAATATAATGGAATAATTATTCCATAAAAGTGGAATAATAAAAATGAGGAAGTTGTGGTAAAATGTTTGTAAAAGAGTGGACTATACTTGAAGTTTTTTCGAGAAAGCCCTGGGAAGGACTAACTTTCGGGCAGGTCAAGGAACGTTCTAAAAACAAATCAGATAATTATGTCTTCAGCACACTGAAAAAGTACGTAAGACTTGGTGTTTTGAAGGAGAAAAAATATGGGAATGTGATTGTCTACTCATTGGCTCATAATGAAATATCGGTCCGAATAATGTCTTTTGTTTCAGAGTACAAGACACAGAAAATGGAATACCTCCCCCATAAAAACATTGAAAAACTAATGCGGGGGATCCCAACATCATTTTTTACTTTTATAATAACAGGAAGCTACGCTGAAAAAAAACAGACAAAAAAATCCGATTTGGATGTTGTTTTGATATGCGATAACGGTTCTAATATCAAAAAAATTTTATTATCATTGAAAGACGAGGGGGAACTAATGATACCAAGGGCGCATCCTTACGTGTTTACGGAGGGGCAGTTTTTTCAGATGCTTGTGAACAGCGAGGAAAACTATGGAAAAGAAATAGCAAGAAAACATTTAATAGTCTCCGGAGCAGAATCTTTTTACAGAATATTGTTTAGGGCGATAGACAATGGATTCAAGGGTTAAAATATTTATATAGAGAGAGCAAAGACTGAACTGAAAATAGCCGAAACACTATTCAGGTTGTCTAATAATGCAGATGAAAAAACAAGTCTTGATATCAAAGAGGATATGACATTTTACAGCGCGGTCATATCTCATTCCTATTATTGTATTTTTTATGCAGCCAAAGCAATTCTTATGTCGAAAAATATAAAGACGAGCACACCAGAAGTTCATAAAAAAAATATACGAGGAATTCAAGAGAGTTTTTGTAGATTCAGGTATTCTTGATGTAGAGCTTCTAAGGATTTATAGAAAATTAGTCATACGAGCCGACGAGCTTTTGGGAATCTTTAAAGAAGAAAAATGGAAAAGAGGGCACTACACCTATAAGACAATACCGCAGGCAAACAAGGGGCCGGCAGAAGAGTCTATAGAGAATGCTAAAACATTTTTATCAAACATAATTATGCTAATAGATGCCTAAGGCAACTCTTGCTTTAATTTTGCTGAGATTTCTGGCGTGAGATACATACGCATTACGAATGCATTACGATAAGATGGCATCCCTTTAATTACATTAACATTCTTATAGATTACGATTGTGTTGTGTTCAGACTACTCACGTGTCAAGAACACTTTACAATTGGTGGTGGGGTGTAGTGGTTTCAAGAAGTTCTGATTAAAAGTTCTGATTATTTGCCACTCTACTTATAGTTATGCTTTCACCCCATAACCGTGTCGACAGACACGACAAAGCCCGGGCAGCGTAGCTGTTCGGGGTCTCAGAGCAGCTTCGCTGCTCCTGAGAAATTGTAAAAAAAGAGGGACTAAAATATGAAAATTGCTAAAAGCTTTTTCGTTTTGGTTGCTTTGCTGGCAATGACAACTATAGCTTTGGGAGCAGAAACAGTAGAAGTAGGCGCAGGGGCAACACCAGGAGACTCGACACCAACAATCTGTGTTAAAGACAGAGCAGTCACTGTTAATGGCGTTAACATACTTAACTACAGAACAGGTTTGTACGCGTTCACAGGAGAAACAATAGTATTCGATGTTGCTGTGCGGGACCCCAACGGCGCAGCAGACATTGGCCAGTTAAAGATACAGGTTGAAGGAAACCCAGAAGTTCTGTGTACAGAGATAAGTTTTAGCGATTTTGACGGAGACCCACCAAGAACATGTGATGGTCTGGGTACACTAAGCCATGCAACAGACAAGACATTCAGATGTACCTTGACAGTTGAACCTGGCTGGTATGACGACAGCGAAGTGAAAATGACCGTCTACAACAGCGCTTTTGTTGCCACAGACGGTACGCACACAGAGAACTGGTTTTTCAATCCCGCAATATCGATGAGTGTTGTGACAAGCGATGGACTTCCAATCCACTTCGAGGATGGACAGCCGGGCGACTGGGTACACTCCTTGAACAAGCTACAAATAAAGAACATTGCCGAAGGTGGAGTAAACCTTTGGATGTGGATTGCAGGAACAGACTTGACAGACCCAAACGGAGCATCGCTCTGTCCTGACAGCAATGTGTTGAGGTTGCACGAAGATGCTGGTGGAGACGGTCTTGATACAGACGGTTTAGTAGAGGCTAACTCAGATGACACAGGCATGGCGTTCAGAGGATGGACAGGAACAATAATGGGTCCTTGGACATGGATGTCCAACTATGATGATAATGCTGCGTGCAACAATGTATTACCAAATACTGCTACTGGTACATGCTATGGTGGTAAGCCAGTACCAAAGAACACAGAGCTAAACCAAGGAGCGTTGGGCAATCTGCTCACAAACCAAGGAACATTGGAGATAGAGTTCAAGTTGCACTATCCAGTACCATGCATCGGAACATTCAGCGACGGAACCATCTACATAATTGCAAAAGCGGTGTAGAAAGTTGCATAGAGGAGCAGAGAGGCCAGAAGCGACCTCTCTTTTCTTTTTTATTTTTTTCATGTCGATTTTTGATGCTTTTTCTTCAAAGCCAAATTTCTGATTTTTAGATATTTTAGATGTTGTGCATCTAATAAGCACCTTCTTTGTTTTTCGCGTTATCTTTTTTTGTAATTTACTCGTAATTGGTAGTAACATTTAAATAGTTACTTTGGGATATTAATCATGATTTGAAATCATGCTCGATTTGTGTTCAAGTCTTGGGGTGAAAAATATGAATAAAAGATTTTTGTTTGCTGTTATGTCTTTCATGATTTTTACGGCTCTTTTTGTCGGTGTTGTTAGCGCTGATGTTACTGCCAAGCTTAGACCGCCTAAGATGGTCCTGCGCGGAAACGTGACAGAAGGTTACAAAACAATCTTGAGTGGCTATTTTTTTGTCATGAATGAAAATAATTTTACAACACTCGTAAAGTTCGACCCAAGCCCAGCGATAGCAAACGCGGTGGATATTGTCGATAATGTCACTCTTGACATCAACGAGACCAGAAGAATAGATTTCAACTTGTCTGTGACCGAGCCAGGACAAAAAGAAGGAGACATATTTGCTATTTTCTCCAATCCCGCGACAAATGAAACCCCGATAGCACTCACGGTGAATGTCGTGGCAATCACACAAGAAGGCCCGTGTGACAACTGTGTGCGCATGGGGACTAGTGGGGATAATGGTCTTGATAATAGAACGCTTTTCATGGCTGGAGCAATTGTTTTGGTTGCGGCGGTTTTCGTGATCAAAAAAGTTAAATTTGTATGAGGTGTGGTTATGAAGAAAAGTTTTGGATTGGTTTTGTTGACTTTGTCTTTGATGATGTGTTTAGTGCCTTTTGCAGGTGCTGTTACAACATATTTGAGACCTGCCAAGATGGTGCTTTATGCTGACCCTGTTCCTGGAACAACGGTTCAGGGAAGTTTTGTGGTAAAAAATGTTGAGACAAGCGGGAACATTGTCGTTACCATGAGCCCCACTGGCGACCTTGACGGCATAACAACACTGAGTCAGACGCAGGTTACGCTAAGCCCAGGCCAAGAAAAGACAATTACGTTCACTACAACAATAAATCAAGTCAAGACATATCAAGGATCCATCTCTGCTCAATTCCAGCCAGAGGGCGGCGGTTTTTCAGCAGGTTCTGCTGTTGATGTCACGATTTTGATGGGCTCTGGCGGTGGAAGCAATTTGTCAATAGGTACAGTTACCCTAACTGACTCGCATGGTGATCCTGTTGATACCATAAGTCTTGGGGAGTCTTTTAACATAATGGCTTCTGTTAGTGGTTCGCCAACAACTGTTTATGCTTCTATAACCAGATTCGGAGGTTCAAGCACCAACAGAATATTGACGCTGAATAACGGTGTTTATATTGGCTCTTACACGCCACCATCTGCAGGTGAATATAGCATTAGCGTGCATGCCCAGGATTCGGAAAATGAAGTAAGCAAATACGCTGGTGATATTACGGTCACTCAACCGGTTTGGCTATATTTGAACGTGAAAAATGGCCAAGGCTCCAGCAAGTTCGTGTCTCTGCGGCTTTATGAGCATGGCGGAACCACGGCTGTGGTAACCGGCGAGAACAAAAGCAATTTCAACCTCCAGATAACTTCTGGTGTTTATGACTTAGAGATATATGATAGCAAGATTAACCTCAAGTTGAACAACATTGATTTAACACAGGCGTCAAACTCTATTAGCATAAGACTTGACGACGCCCCGGAAGATTTGACCTTGCCAGATGACCTGAAGAAATTTGTCGAGGTCGTAGCTGCTGATCCAAATGTTGATTTCGAAGATGCTGTGCTGACTTTTCTGTACAACGATTCTGGAGTGCTGGAAAATAATCTGAAGGTATTGAAGTGCGAAAATTGGAATATGTATTACCAGAGATGTGATGGCAGTTGGACTGATTTTGATAATGCAACCATAGACAAAGACTTGAACAAGGTTACTGTATACACTGATAGTTTTTCTGCCTATGGCCTTGGAGAGGAAAACACGACTGCTGTCTGTGGCAATGGCATTGTCGAAGGAAGCGAAGAGTGTGACGGTAATAGCGAACCTTGTAATACCACAGACAACCGCACAGGAACAAGAACGTGCAGCAGCTCATGCACGTGGAACGCATGCGTGGCAAATCCCTATTGTGGCGACGGTTCATGCGACAACGGCGAAACATGTAGCAGTTGCCCAGAAGACTGCGGAATGTGCGACACAGGCAGTGGGTCAAGTAATAGCGGTGGCTCGTCTAGTGGTTCAAGTGGTGGCAGTTCATCTGGCTCGTCTAGTGGTTCATCTGGTTCCAGTAGTTCTTCTAGCAAGGCAAGTTCAAGCAACTCTTCAACGTCCGGCTCAAATAGTTCTTCAAGCAGTTCGAGTGCGCAGGAGCAGGCAAATGCAACAGAGCAAATAGAAAACGAAACAGGCGGCGCTGAAGAACAAGGACAAACAACAGGCGCTGGTCAGGAACAGACACCGACAGTGTGGGCTGTCTTGCGCCCGGTGGCAAAAAGCCTTGGATACGTCGCAGCTGCTCTTGTGGTGGTGCTGGCATTCTTTGCATACCAGAGCGGCTTGTTCAAGACAGGACAGAAGAAAGTATACAAGAGAAGAAAGCCAATCAAAAGAAGGAAGCTCAAGGTTGTTTTGTCTTGAGCGCGATTTTTTATGTTGTTAAATATTTTTGAGTGGTAGGTATGGAAGAAGCGATAATTTTTAAAAGCCTCGGTGAGCTGTATGAACATATACTTAAGAATAAAACGATCAATAATAATATTAAAATATTACCCGATACAGATAATTTGAAGTTAACCGATTTAGAAGCATATATAATTAAGGGATGGGGTCTAGTCAGTTTCTATTTGCAACAGAAAAGAACCAAACCGTTCCCGGGAAATATATGGTTCGGTGGTTCGAGAAAAAAAATAGAAGAGCAAATTGGTTCTTTCCTCAATAATGCAAATAAATATTCAGTTAAAGAAGTAGGAGCAAAGTTAAGGGGTCAGCCCACCCACGACATATTGCGACTCACTGCATATGAAATAGCATTCAACGGCGAAGATAGTCTTTTTTCAGGTTATTTATAACTGATATTTTTACTATCAAATAGTGGGGAATAGATTTAAATACTTTCTTCTGTATCATTAATTTAAATAACTACGCTTAGGTTATAAATGTAATGCATTACGATTACATTACGATAAAATTATATAGAGGTAATGATAGAATATGCCAGAAAAGGGTGTGGTCATGGTAGAAGGATTTTCGCGATCAGTTTTGCGATTAGTGCTGGTTTTTGGTTTGTTTGCTATATTCGCCTCTCTTGCATTTGCGCAGACCATCGATGTGGCGATGGTTGTTAAGAACGCTGGTAGCCTTTCTCAGACTTATGACCAAAAAATTTATGATATTCTCACCAGTGATTTAGGATTTGATGTTACTCTTGTAGATAGATATTCCACTGTAAATTACTATGATTACGATATGATTGTTGTATCGGCGTCTACTAGGGAGTTAACCAATTCTTCGTTTATCAGAGACATCCCTGTTAACAATGTGTCAACAATAAGTATGGGAAATCCTTATATTGATGATTGGGGATGGGGAGATAAAATATGGGAAATCTTTAACAAAGACCGTATTTATATTGCTGATAATTCAAACCTAATTACGAGCATATACTCTATTGGAGACAGCCTTCTCGTTTACGACAGAAAAAGCAATTTCTTAGGTATTACCCCATCCAATACACCACTACAAAAACTTTCTTATGATTCTTCAAGCCAGATTTATATGGTTCTGGGTATTGCGGACTCTGGCACGCCATTGCGCGATGGAAAGCAAGTGAGCAACGAAAGTAAGATTGTGTTCTTTGGTATACCCAAGTCTTATTATTGGGAGGAAGAAACCATAGACATGTTCATCCGCTCTGTTGCATGGGTTCTGGGAGACGAGGACGAGGATGGGATACCAGACCCGTCTGACAATTGTCCTAACATTGCGAATACAAATCAGTCTGATATAGATGACGACGGCTTGGGAGACGCGTGCGATGATGATATAGATGGAGACGGCGTAGTCAATAGCAATGATAATTGTCCTTACATATCAAATCCTATGCAGGGAGATTTTGACAGCGACGGCTTGGGAGACGCGTGCGACCCAGACGCAGACGGAGATGAGATAAACAACACAGAGGATAACTGCCCTTCTGTGCCCAATCCAGAACAAAATGACACAGACGCAGATGGCATAGGCGACGCGTGTGATGATGACATTGATGGCGACAATGTGCTTAATGCTAATGATAATTGTGTTTCGATACCTAACCCGGAACAAAATGACACAGACGCAGATGGCATAGGCGACGCGTGTGATGATGACATTGATGGCGATGCTGTTCCCAATGAAATAGATAATTGTCCTTATGTTTCGAATAGCGATCAGACCGATGCAGATTCAGATGGCATTGGCGATGCTTGTGATGTTTGTCCGAATGGTAATGATGGCGACGCCGATAATGACGGCATTATCGGTTGCTTGGATAACTGCCCCAATAATTATAACCCTGGACAGGAAGATGCTGATGGCGACGGCTTGGGCGACGCATGTGACGACCACTATGATGTCAGCGATTTGTCTGTTATTAGCATATCACATGGCACTGCCCAAGAGTGCATGGCTCTGACAGTTGATGTGGATGTTGAAAATATTGGAGACTTCGACATAACCGGCTATGATGTTGTCGTCAAATTAGACGGCAATGACGTGGCGTGGAAAAATATAACAACATCCATTGCGGTAAACCATTCTGCTACGATATCTTTGACAATACCAGCGAACGAAACTTGCAGGTCTTCTGCTGAGCTAATAGCATTCGTGAAGAATGTCAAGCCGTTTGATTCTAATGCTGGCAACAATCAGATGTCTGAGAGTGTCACTTTTGATGCTTCTCCACGAATGGAGAGAGACATAGACAATGATGGAAACAATGAAACAGCAATAGATGTTGGCGGAGATGGGAATTATGATTATTTTCTTGACAGCGACGATTCTAGTAAGGCTTTGCTAATCGAAGACATGAATAACGACGGCAGACGAGACTTTCTGATAGATACTGATAATGATGACAAGCCAGAGAAATTCTGGGATCCTTCTAACGATAGAATTACAAGCATTGGTTCAGACGACATTAATAATGACGGCGACGAGGACATCTTAGTTAATACTGACTCAGACAGCGCATATGAAAAGGTTTACGTAGGCGGTAACGTGTTTGATTATCCCGACTTGGAGATAGAATACGTAACCACAAACCCGGGTTCACCAAAGGTCGGGAACGACGTTGACATAAATGTGCGCGTGAAGAATCGCGGCGGCGTCAAAGCCTATGATTTTGTTGTTGAGTACAAGCTGGACGGTTCTGTGAAAGATACAAAGACCATGACCTTGGACATAAATGAGGAAAAAACCATAACCTTTAGTTGGAATAATGTCGATGAAGGCAGTTATGATATAGAAATCAAAGTTGATTCTGGCGATGTCATAGAAGAATCAAATGAGGATAACAACAAGAAGACAAAAACTATCTCGGTTCAAGAGAATAGCAACTCTGGTGGTTCATCCAGTTCATCTGGTGGAACAGGTAGTTCTTCTTCCACATCAAATCCGAATAGCAAAAGTAACAAGCCAAGCACAGGGTTTGGTGGAAGTAGTAACACAAACCAAAGCGTCGGCGCTGATGTACACAACAGCACAGGTACTGGTCGCGGTCAGGCATCTCAAGACAACCTAGAAAAGAATAACCCCGGCTGGTCACTGACAGGTTTATTTGTCAGCGTGTTTTCGACAAGGGGGTTCAATATTTTTATTTTCATAGTTTCGCTAGTTATATTTTTCTTCTTGGGAAATAAGTTGCTGAGAAACAAGAAAAATGATTATGGATTTTCCGGCGCAAGATCTAGTCCAGGATTTTCAAGCACACAAAAATTACAACGCTTAAGCACATACACGCCTGTCTCAAAAGCACAAACAATCTCTGCAAAAAAGGAGTCAATATCAGATGTCGGTAAGAAGTTTGAGAAAGCTATCAGAAGGATGGAGAGACGAAACGATAGGATAAGAAAACAGGAGATAGAAAGAATACGAAAATGGGCTCTCAAGGAGGACAAAAAGAAGTTCAGGCGATGAATTTATGAAGAATGAGTCTTCGGGGGAAATTTTAAATAAAATAATCAAGGCTTATAATAGATTACGTTTGATAAATCCAAATGACCCATTCTTGAGAATTGTAAGGATAGTAGAATCAGAAGGCGAACCGCCTGCGTTAGACATAACAAAAGATTTTATTTACAATTTTGGTGACCCAATTCTAGATAAAGATGCTTATAAAAAGTATTTGAACGCTCTTAAGAAAAGGTTGAATAGTCTTGGGTTGTGATATGAAGATAAATTATAAAATCACGCCTACGACAGACTTACCCTGATTAAATATAGTAAATATAGGTAGTTTGCATTTCACATTGCAGTTCATTCTTAGTAAAGTTTCTGTTTTTATGAGGCCTTGTCGTTGCAGAGTGCCCCGCAGTAATTGCTGTCAGAACATGAAAACTTGATTCTTATGATTATTTAATCTTATACATTTTCTTATATTTGTAGAGAAAATAAATTATAATTACATATAAGATAAATGAAGCGACTTTGAGATATATTAAGCTTGTAATTAATGAAATCCCATAAACGACAAATCCGAGAATAAAACCCAGGTTCTTAAGCTTCCAGATTCCGTATATGGCTATTAGTTCAGCAATTCCAAAAACAGTCATCATAACTTGTCGGGCATAGCCAAGTTGAGATAAATATTGAACTAAGACTTTAGATGGTAGAATATTGAGGATATTTACAACTAATACGAAGAGAGGTAAGATAGCTAAGATTAAAAGAAACGCTATGAAGATTTTAAAGCCTTTGCTTTTTTTCATGTCCTATCACTTTTCTATGTTTAATATTATTCCGAATCGTTCGGTCGTAATCTTGGAGGCTGAACCAAATTCCACTTCTTTGATTTTTAGGACAGCCTTCAGGTCGTCTATGACTTCGCTGAGTTTTTCTTCTTCCGCCTTCTTTGCATTTATCGTGAGTTTGGATAACTCTGCGTTCATTGCCATGTTGTTCTCTGTCTTATATTTTCTCACTGATGATATTATGTCTGATAACAGGTCTCCCATTTCCTCGAATTCTATACTTATCAGTTCATCGTCTGGTTCTGGCCACGGTGAGATATGGATGCTCTCATGGCCCTCATATTTTTTGAAATATAGTTGGTATATCTCTTCTGTTATGTGCGGTATTATTGGTGCAAGCATCTTTAGCGTGTTAAGAAGGATATTGTAAAGCGTGTATTTAGCAGACTCTACGCTCTTTGAATCGTATTTCTCTGGGTTATACAACCTGTCTTTAACAATTTCTAAGTAGTCGTCACAAAAATCGTGCCAGAAGAATGTTATGAGTTTTTGTTTGGCATGGCAATAGTTATAGGTTTCAAAATGTTTTGTTACTTGTGTTATCATGGTGTTCATCTTTGATAGTATCCATTTATCTATTTGGCGCAAATTTTCGTGTGGGATATCAGTTTTTTCATAGCCCTCTAGATTGTTTATGACGAAGCGAGATGCGTTCCAGAGTTTTGTGAGGAAGCGTTGGCCAGAGACCAGTTCTTTTTCCTGGAACGGCAAATCTTCTCCAAGTTTTGAGGAGGCTGCCCAGAGTCTTAGGCAGTCTGCAGAGAACTTCTTTATAGTTTCCATGGGGTCGACAACATTTCCTTTGGATTTGGACATCTTTTTTCCATGCTCATCCAGGGCATGCCCTGATATCATAATGTCCTTCCACGGAACTTGACCTGTGTGAAGGAGCCCCTTTACTATTGTCGTAAATGCCCAAAATGTAATTATATCGTGTGCCTGAGGCCGCAGAGACATTGGATATATCTTCTTGAAGAAATCGGGATCATCAATCCATTTTCCCACTATCATAGGTGTTAGAGATGATGTTGCCCATGTGTCAAGGACATCCTTTTCTGGCTCGAATTCTGTTGAGCCACATTTAGGACATGGATGCTTTGGTCTGTCTTGTAACGGGTCAACTGGCAGGTCTTTTTCATCTGCGATTATGACTTCACCGCATTTCTTGCAGTACCATATCGGGAACGGCACGCCAAAATAGCGCTGTCTTGATATGCACCAGTCCCATTGAAGATTTTGCACCCAGTTGTCATAGCGCGCTTTCATGAATGACGGGTACCAGTTGATTTTGTTCGCCTCATCTAAGAATTTTTGCTTGAGGTCGAGATATTTTATGAACCATTGTTTTGTTACCAAGAATTCTATTTCTGTGCCGCATCTTTCGTGGGTATTGACGCTGTGCTTTATTCGTTTTTCGCTGACAAACAGCCCAGCATTCTTAAGGTCTTGTATGATTTGCATACGCGCATCCTTAACAGACATACCTTTGTATTTGCCGGCAAGCTCGTTCATCTTACCATCTTGTGTTATCGCTATTTTTAGCGGAAGATTATAAGCTTTCCACCATTCCATATCTGTCTGGTCACCGAATGTGCAACACATGACAATGCCCGTTCCCTTCTCAGGGTCTGCGCGCTCGTCAGCGATTATAGGAACATAAAAGTCGAACAATGGAACCTTTGCTTTGGTTCCGACAAGTTTTTTGTATCTCTCATCGTCCGGATGAACAAAAACAGCAACACACGCTGGAAGTAGCTCCGGTCGTGTGGTGGCGATATTTATTTTTTCACCATTTTCAAGAATAAAGTTTATCTCAACGAACAACGCATCCCTTTCTTCGTCTTTAAGTTCAGCCTGTGCTATGGCTGTTTCGCATGTTGGACACCATATTGTTGGTGCCTCTTTTTGATATGCTCGCCCCTGTTTATATATATCTATAAATGATTTCTGGGATATCCGCCTACAACGGTCTTCTATTGTTCTGTAAAAAATATTCCAGTCAACTGATATGCCAAGGCTTGCCCAGCATCGGGTGAGCTCCTTCTCAACCTCCACGGTCTCCTTGAGACAAAGGTTTATGAATTCCTGCCTTGTTAAATCTTTTGCTCGAATCTTGCACTTTTTTTCTATGAACCGTTCTGTCGCAAGACCATTGTCGTCAAAGCCGAACGGAAAGAATACATTATATCCTTTCATTCGCTTGAATCGTGCTATAAAATCTATATGACTATAAGAGAATGCGTGGCCCATATGCATAAACCCAGACACAGTTGGCGGAGGCGTGTCTATGCTGAATATTGGCTTCTCGCTGTTCGGGTCAAATCGGAATATTTCCCTTTCGCGCCAAAACTTCTGCCATTTTTTCTCACTGCTTTTGTCATATCTTTTCGTTGTTATCAGAGCCATAGTATAAATTTTATTATGATATATTTATATCTTTTTTATTTGTCGTCAAATTTTTTAGTTTCGTGTTCAATCACATGGTTTTAAGAAATTTTCTTTTTTGATAATAAATAAACAAGGTGATTCATCTGACCACATTCAAAGAAGGTAGTTTAAAGTATGCTAGTCCTTCTAATCTTCCTCGTTATGTTGTTTACTGGGATGGGAAAAGAGTGGTTTCAGTTAAGGTTTACGAGGCTTGTGGTGATGAGTTAGATACTATCATAACTGTTTATAAGAAGCACGGCGATGGGTTTACTCAGTCATTTATGCCCAAAAATGGGTCTGGTTCTATTGGCCTTTTTGGTCTACCACACAAGATAAGTGATATTCCTAAATGCATCAAAGATATTTTTAATGTTAGTGAAAAAGATGAGATAAATAAAACATTTGCTGAGCACAAAATAGTAGATTATGAAATTAAACTAATATAGCAAGTGATATTACCTTTCGTTACCCAATGAATTTCTCCAGCCCCTTCTTCTCGACGCCCAGAGAGTCTACATCGAGCTTCATGCCGTCTCGCGCCGGGATACATTTGACGCCTGTTTTCTTTTCGATGATTTTTGCCTGTTTTCTAACATCGGCTCGAAGCATGTAGAAGGAGAAATGTTGTATTATTACAAGCTTCGGTTTGTCTTTCATCGCGTTGATGAGTTTAATGGCATCTTCAACATCCATGTGCTTTGCCATCTTTTTGTCGTTTGGAAATGGTGCAAGCACATTCAATATAAGTATGTCTGAGCTATCGTAATATTTTTCCTGGCCGCGAAAATATGAGCCATCGCACGGATAAGAGATTATTTTGGTTCCCGCAATCCTGAACCCGACAGCAGGTGCGGAATGTCTCGCTGGTGTGGTAGTTATTGTGAGGTTTTTTACTTTTATCTTTTCTCCCGGACCGACAGCGTATTTTTTACACAATCCCTGGTGGTATCTGCTTATCACGGGATATGTCTCTTTCGTCGGATTTACAACATGTTTCTCAGCTATCAGAATAAAGTTTTCGTCATCTGCATGGCCATCTATTACTGCATTTGCATCTGTTGAGTGGTCAGGGTGAATGTGTGACACTAAAAGAGCGTCCAGACCCCGCAGCGACAAACCAAGTTCTTTCGCTGTCGTGAGCGAGCCGGGTCCAGGGTCTATTAAAAGTCTGGTTTTATCAAGTTCTATGAATATTCCACCTGTTCTTCTGGCCTGTGAGAACATAATGGAGCGTCCACCGCCTGTTCCAAGAAATATTATCTGATTTTCGTCTTTCATAATCTTACTTTGTCAGAAGCTTTAAGTCTTTAACCGATTGAACGGCAGATTGAACGAAAAAATATATAATAAGGTCGCGGTAATTTAATACTATGCGACTCGACGAGTTCATCGGTAAGACTACTGCCAGGGTTGTTAGTTTGTCCGATGCCAGCGTGCTTCTGGTTACCAAGCGTCAGAATTCTTCTATCTTTGATCTGACCTTGTTCAAAGAAGATAGGAATCAAATTAATAGGATAAAATATTCTGTGAACGTTTCTAAACTGCCCGCGGGTAGCATAGCGCGCATAAGAGCTGTGGTCATAGAGGCTATAAACAAAGGCATACTCAAGAGCGGCGATAATGTTCTCTGCGTTACTGACAAAAGTCTTGGCGAGCAGTTTGAAGGATTGTTTTTGTTGTTTAAGATAGATGAGGAATTCCTCAATGTTAGCGAGAAAAAGATAGAAAAAGAGTCGAAGCAAAATGTATTTGAAACGCTACTGAACATAGCAAGAGAGATTGGCAGAGAGGGTAGAGAAGGAAGAAAAATAGGAACAGGATTCATTTTTGGCGACTCGAAGAACGTTATGAAAAAGTCAACTCAGCTCATATTAAATCCGTTCAGCTCCGCAAAATATAATATAATGCAGGCTGGACTCAAAGAAACGATAAAAGAATTTGCCCAACTAGATGGATTTTTCGTGGTAGGTGAGGATGGTACAATACATGCGGCAGGGCGCTACCTATCTGTCGATACAAGTGGCATAGATATGCCAGGTCTTGGTGCGCGTCATCTATCAGCAGCTGCGATAACCCGAGAAACAGATGCCGTTGCGATCGTCGTCTCAGAATCTGGCGGTATCATCCGAGTGTTCAAGGGAGGTAAGATGATCAAGGAAGAATCTCCATGAGTTATAAATATCCCAAAGCAGATGCCAGCGTTTTGTTAACAACGAAGTTGTGAGTGACATTGTAAACATTGTAAATGACAAAGGATTTTTGGTGATTCTGATGAAGAAAGAATATTTAAATTTTCTTGGGAGATAATTCTCATGAGTGGGCAAACAGGTGAAGAAATGAAAAATGAAAATCAAACAGGAGAAAAAGAGAAAAGAGGGAGAACAATAGTTGTATCTGGGATGCCTGGGTGCGGCTCTTCAACGACAGCCGAGCTGCTCGCAAAGAAGCTTAAGATGGACTTCTTTTCTCTTGGCAAGTACACAAAAAAGCAGTTTCAGGATAAAGGAGAAACACAGTCCGCAATAAAGCAATGGTCGACTGACATTGGCTCGAGCAAGGAATTCCACCAAAAGAGTGATGCGATGCAGCAAAGTTTGGCTAAGCATGGAAACATTGTTATAGAGAGCAAGCTAGGAATACACTTCATCGGTAAGTTGGCTGACCTCAAGGTTTGGCTAGAGGCGCCTATTCATGTAAGAGCACAGCGCTACGCAAAAAGAGATAATCTGAAATACGACGAGGCACTTGAGATGTTAGAGAAGAAAGAAGCCATAGAAAGAAGAAAGTGGAAAGAGATGTATGGTTTTGACTACTTCGACCAGCGTAAGGATGCTGACCTGGTTATAGATACGAGTGACAAGACTCCAGAAGAAATCGTTGACCAAATAATAAGAATGGGCAAACTCTTTGACTAGTGTTAATACTTTTTGATTTTTTTCCATTTTCGTCTTAATGGGCCCGTGGCTTAACTTGGAATGGCGCTGCCCTCGCAACGAAAAACGAGAACGGCAGAGGTTGTGGGTTCAAACTAACCCTTTTCTTTGTAAAGAAATAGGCCATTCGGCTATTGAAAGAAGGGTTATGAAAATCCCACCGGGTCCATCCAGCCTTCTAAAAAGCGCGCTGAAAATAAATCCATTAGAAAGCTTTAATCAAAAACGAAAAAATTCGATAGGTCTTAACACGAAGAGGTTCAGGCGTGGACTTCTAATACTTCTTAGTACTATCTTCTGAAAAGGCCAAAGAGGCGTAGATAATCTTTCTCGTGCTCATCAGACTTCTTTATTCTTTCGTTGACAAACCTAACATCTTCTATCGAGTAGAATGCGCGTGGATTGAATTTCTTAACTATTTTAATGACCTTGTCTATATTCTGTCGCTTTGTTACCGTTAGAATTATCTTTACCTTACCTGTCTTTCCCCTAGCGTCAACAAAAGTGAAACCATGCTTTGATTTTTTTAGCGCGCGTATCAGTTTGTTTGACCTCTTCTTAACTATTATTCTGATAATTACATTGCCTATCGATAACTTATTTTCTATCCACATGCCCACGTAGGTTCCGGTCGCAAACCCACCAGCGTAAGCTATGTAATAGATTGGAGATGTGAGATTTGACATTAGCTGTCCTATCGCGACAAGCCATATCAAGACCTCGAAAAAGCCCAGCACAGGCGCGAGCAATTTCATGCCACGAGAGATGAATATGACCCTTATGGTGCCGAGACTGACATCAACTATCCTTATGCAGAATATGAATAATGGCAAGATGACTAGGCTAAATAGTTCTGAGTTCATAAATGCTGTCAAGGTCATAGACAAATAATCATGTCATGATAGTTTAAATAGTTTTTTATTTCACATAATTACAAATTAGTTATGGAGCTATGGGCCGATAGATCAGCGGAAAAGATTGACGTGCTTTGCACGTCTGTTAGCTTAAGATCGCTACCTTGGCATGGTAGAGGTCTCGGGTTCAAATCCCGATCGGTCCATTGATAAAAATGAGCGACAGGAAAGAATTTCTGACTATTTACGGCATTCAAGCTACGCAATACCCTATGGCCGTATTCTTGATAAACTTTTAATATTTAGTTTCTAATAATCTTGACATAAATATGGGCTCGTAGCTTAGCCTGGAGATGCAATCGGGCAATTAGAGCGCTACGCTGATAACGTAGAGGCCGCCAGTTCAAATCTGGCCGAGCCCATCTCTTATTCTGTATTTTGTCATTTTATTCGAACAGCAAGGAAGAACTAAGAATTAAATTTAGCCAAGCGCTAGAAATCTTTAAATATTTAATTAGTTAGAATACAATAACTCTCACGACATAAGCCGCAAGTTCTAGGTTAACTACGTAGGTATAGGAAGATTTAAAAGCCTTTATAACTTTAATATTAAAGTTTTAATTAAACCTTTATGGAGGAAGTGGCGTAAATGCCTAAGCACAGCAAACCAAGAGCAGGTTCGAAAGCATATTGGCCAAGAAAAAGAGCTAGACGTATCTATCCTGATATTCATGTGCCTGAATTTTTCGCGAAAACAAAGGAAGTTGTTCCACTGGCTTTTGCGGGCTGGAAGGTTGGAATGACACACGTTATTATGACCGACCACAGCAATTCACCAACAAAGGGACTCACCATCCAAAAGCCGGTGACGGTCATTGAATCTCCTTCTCTTTCTGTTTGCGCTCTTCGCTTCTACCAAAAAACTTCTGACGGCCTCATCTCTATTGGTGAAATATGGTCTCCTTCTAAAGATTCGAAAAAACTTCTCGAACGAAAACTTGGTAAGCATGATGTCAAAAAGAATTTTGATATTGATTCTAATATTGACAAAATATCTGATGTGAGATTGATTGTTCACACACAGCCGAACAAGGCAGGTATTGGTAAGAAGAAGCCCGAACTTTTCGAATTGCCCATCGGTGGCACAGATGTAAAAAAGAAGATAGAGTATGCAAAATCTGTGCTTGGCAAGGAGATAAGCGCCAAAGATATTTTCCAACCAGGGGAGGCGGTTGATGTCAGCGGTGTTACAACTGGGCGCGGTTTCACTGGGCCTGTGAAAAGATTCGGTATAAAGATACAGGGCCGCAAGGATGAGCAACATCACAGACACGCTGGTACAAAAGGTCAGGAAAGGCCTGGAAAGATGCGATGGCAGGTTCCTATGCCTGGGCAGTACGGATTCTTCAGGCGGACAGAGCTTAACAAGAGAATACTTGTGATAGATAATGACCCCACGAAGGTCATACCAAAGGGCGGTTTTTTGAATTATGGTGTGGTTAAGGGCGACTATATTATAATTGAAGGTTCAGTTGTTGGGCCGACCAAGAGGCTTGTAATGATTCGAAAGGCGATTCGGTCATCAGGCAAGCCACGGCCTGTTGAGATAAAGTATATATCACAGGAGAGCAAGCAAGGTGTTTAAGATGGTCAACTATTCGGGCAGAATAAAAAATTATGCTTCAAATATCATGAAAGAGATTGGATCAGGGACATTGGCTTTGGGAATGGTTTTAGGTTTTGGTGTCGTTGCAATGGCGACCGGTCTAAAACGCACTCTTCGGAATTATCGTCGTGATGCAAAATGAAAGTTCCCGTTTTGGATATGAGTGGAAACAAGAAGGAAGAGATAGAGTTGCCTAGTGTTTTCAATACCCCACTACGCGAAGATGTGATAAAAAGAGCTGTGCTTGCAGAGCAGTCATGGCGTCGTCAGCCGTATGGGGCTGACCCAATGGCAGGTATGCGCAGTTCTGCTCATTATCATGGTCTTCGAGATTATAGATATACGATGATGAATAGAGAAATGGCGAGAATGGCGCGTATCCACGGCAGCGGATATCTTTCATGGCGTGCTAGAGTTGTGCCGCAGGCTGTTAAAGGTCGGAGGGCGCACCCACCCAAGGCTGACAAGAACTGGGCACAAAAAATAAACAAAAAGGAATTTATGCTCGCGCTCAAATCTGCTATTGCTGCCACAAGCAATATTAATTTGGTCAGGAACAGGGGTCATGTTGTTTCTGATAGAGCATTGCCAATAATAGTTGATGACTCTTTTAAGTCTTTGAAAAAAACAAAAGAGGTAAAAGATACTTTGAAAAAACTCAATCTTGGCGACGAACTTAAACGGGCGGCCAAGAAAAAAATCAGGGCAGGTCGCGGTAAGACACGCGGAAGAAAATATAAAAAGAAAAAAGGAATTCTCATTGTTGTCGATGAAGAGTTCAAGGCTGCTCAGAATATCCCTGGTATTGATGTTTGCTTGGTTGAAAATCTGACTCCTGAAGTGTTGGCACCCGGAACCGTTCCGGGCAGATTGACTATTTTCACCAAGTCAGCTATTCAGAAGATAGGTGAACTTTATGGCTGAAGAAAAAGCAGCAAAGGAGGAAAAGAAAGGTATCCACCCCAGACCGGGTACTGACGCCGAGAAAACGAGATCAGTTGAGAAAAAAGAAGAGGCAGGTCAGAAGCGAGGCAAACATATGAAAGAAATAAAAGACCCTTGGAAATATCTGCGCTTTGCGCACATGACTGAAAAATCTATAAATCTTATTGAGAAAGAGAATAAACTCGTTTTCATAGTTAACGATAAAGCAACTAAAAAAGATATAAAGCAGGCCTTTGAAAAGGCATTCGGTGTTAAGGTGGATGAAGTTAAAACCATGATAGACCAGAAACACAGAAAAAAAGCATTTATTCGACTTGCGAAAGAATATTCCGCAGCCGATATTGCAATAAGGCTTGGAATGTTATAGTTTTGATAGGTTGGTGTCTTTATGGAACATGCTGAACTCAAATGCATAACATGTGGTGTAAATATAGTATCGGAGGATAATTTTTCCAAGTTTTTGTGTCCGAACTGCGGAAAAGTTGAAATCATCAGATGCGAAAAATGCAGACGAAAGAGTAATATTTATAGATGTCCAAAATGCGGCTTCGAAGGACCCTGAACGAAGTAGGAACTGAGTGGTGTCAGCATAATAGGAAGTCCTAGAAACCACCAAGGGATACAAGGTTGGTGTCTAGATAGGAAGTCCTAGAAACTGCGAACGAAGTGAGTGGTGTCTAGAGGAAGTCATAGCGGAAACCTCTGGTTTCCGAGGAAAACCGACAAAGGATACAAAGCAGGTGTCTTGGTTAATAGGAAGTCATAGAAACCGACAAAGGATACAAAGCAGGTGTCT
>JAGGXF010000025.1 GCA_021163205.1 Candidatus Aenigmatarchaeota archaeon | reverse complement strand
TTCCTATATTTTTTGTTATATATTTTACCAAAGCGAAAAACATTTTTAGCTTGGTAAATATAATAGCTTTACTTTTAAGGAAAGTCTGTCCAACTTTCCGAGAAAGAGTCTAAACACTGCAAGAAAAAATCGAAACAAATACAAAGTCCAGTCAAAAGGTTTTGTCCAAAACCTTTGAATTGTAGGTTACGTCCAAACCGATTGTCCAGATCGGTTACATCAAACACGTTGTCCAGACGTGTTTTCTAAAAAAGTACTATATATTTCTTCTTTATTCTATTTAAAAGGCTTTTCTATACTATAGTATATATATTCACAAATTCATTATTATATGGTAAAGAAACATGTGTATTTGGAAAATCCAAACAATTCATTCCAGCTATGAACAATAGATTTGGATTTTCCAAACAATTTATCTGAGTGATTCGAGGCAGGGTCAACGAGATTGAGTAAAACCAACAATCAGAAAACGATCAAGTTATTTTTAAAAATTTCCTAATTCAAATGTCAGGATATTCTGCTCATGAAAAGACATTAAGAAACCTTGTGTATATTTCATCACCGAGCGCGCTCCTTAGGAAGTTGCTGTTTCGTGCGATATTGATTGCTTCTTCAAGTGTGGTCGGCAGACTTTCTGCCACGTTAAGTTTATAGGCATTTTCATTTATGAGGGGCCGCAACTTCAGTTCTTGTTCTACGCCAAGCATCCCCGCTCTTATGATAGCAGTGAAAACAAGGTAGGGATTGACCTGCGGGTTGGGTGCTCTAAATTCTATGTTAACACCTGAAGGGCAGTTGCTCTTCGGTATTCTTATCAATGCCGACCTGTTAGCCAAACCAACACATATATTTTTGGGCGCCTCACCAGCGCCAAGCCTTTTATAAGACTCATTATCTGGTGCAAAGAGAATCGTCATATCCTTTGCATATCTCAGTATACCTTCTGTAAAGGATTTGCCAAATTCACTCAATTCATATGAACTACCAGCGGAATCTGCAAAAAGATTTTTCCCATCTTTCCACACCGAGATGTGAACATGCATACCATTGCCTGCAATTCCCTCAAACGGCTTTGCGTGGAACGTGGCTTTGAGGCCATGCTTCGCAGCTAGTTGGTGGACAAGCATTTTGAACATTATCAAATTATCTCCTGTTGTTACAGGGTCTGCGTATTTAAAACCAAACTCATACTGACTGGGGCCGACCTCATGGTGCATTCTTGTTGGTTCAAAACCGGCTTGCTTCATCTTTTCTATCAGGTCGTGTTCGAAACCGTTCAGAAAAACATGAAACATATACTGCTTGTTGTCCATCAGGCTCCCGTCCTGTTTTGTGATATAAAACTCCGGCTCAATGCCTATGAAAACTTCATACCCTTTTCTTCGAAGCTCGTTAATGGTTTTCTTGAGCAGCGAGCGCGCACAATATTTTTCAAGGTTACAAAAGTTTACCTCTTTTGTTACGCCATCAAGATTATATGTTCTGACAGAGTCTGGTATCAATCTCATATCTGACTCTTCTATACCGACGCCAAGATACACAGATGACGCGTCAATAAAGCATTCCTTCTTGTCGCCAAATATGTGCATAACGCGAAACCTTCCCAAAAAATCGCAGAAAACAAAATCCCTGACAATGTTTCTATTATCGCTATCGACCATTCAACCGCACCCCCGCCATTTCTTTGCTTCTTGGCATTCTGCCCAAGAAAAGTCAAAACATATAGAGGCAAAAGGAAACCAAATAAAATATAATTAATAAAAATATAGATTATATTCTTACAGATAAATACTTTAATGCTTCTTTTCAAAACAAATGTATTTAAATAATTAAAAAAATAATACATTCATACTGAAATAAGGTGTTTTAACCATGAAAAGCAAACAAATGTTTTCTAAAAAACTGGACAAAAAAGATATTGCCATAATAAACGAGCTCAACAAGGATGCGCGGGCATCGTTCAGGGAAATCGCCAGAAAGCTTGGTGTGGCGACAACCACGGTCATAAACAAATACAATAGGCTAAAAAAACTTGGAATTATTAAAAGCACGGCACCTATAGTCGACCGCGAGAAAGTAGGTTATGGCCTGACAGCAGCCATAGAAATTATTGTATCAAAAGGAAAACTTATGGAAGTGGAAAAGAAAATAGCTAAAATGCCGAGAGTGTTTGCTGTCTACGACATCACGGGCGAACCGGATGCGCTTATACTCGCGTGCTTTCGCACAAGAGCAGAACTTAACGATTTTGTCAAGTCATTGTTGGTCATGCCATGCATCGAACGAACCAACACGCACTTCGTTCTCAATACAGTCAAAGAGGATTTCAGGGTTTTCGTTTAGATAGATAAAATTTTGGATATAAAAATCAGATACTCGACAAAACTATCATCGTCCTCGTCTTGTCAACGCCCGGCAATGAGCGCAGACGATTGATAATCAGGTTGTCCAGCTCGTCTATATCACCGACTCTCACCTTAATAACTATGTCTGTTTCTCCTGTAACAATGTCCACTTCTTCTACCTCGTCAAAAGACTTCAAACGCTTTGCCAGATCTTTCTGCGAATATTTTTTGTCTGGTGTCCTCTCAAATGTTATAAGAATGTAAGCCGTGATTGCTTTGCCTATTTTTTTGTAGTCAGGAATCACTGTGTAGCCGCGTATGATTCCGCCTTTCTCCATCCTCTTTATCCTGTTATGCACGGTTGTCGTGGGCAGCCCCACCTTTTTAGCCAACTGACTTACTCGCTGTTTCGCATCTTTTCTGAGCAGTGCAAGAATGCGTTTGTCCTTCTCATCCATATCATTTAGCATAATGGAATGTTATTCCAAAAAGTATTTAAAATTATGTATTTTTTGTAATATTTTCCAATTTTATAGGAATATATTTATATAGCGCCGGGACCAAATAGAAAACACAAAAGGTGCTTTTAATGAGCGTGAAATTTGTTGGTGTTGAAAAATACGACGCGAGAGTTCTAGAGCTGAATATAAACTAATTCTCCATTGGCTTGTTTGACTTTGCTAATTTTGTTTTGTTATTTCGTTGTTTTGTGATGATATAACACAAAATTGTGAGGTGTTTGACATGAAAATAGAATTTGGGACAATAGAGGCTGTTGAAAAGAGGCATCTTTCAATAAAGGATGATAAAATGATAGCAGTTATCAGGGTGCAACAGGCGATCATGCGCGCTGCGCGCGAGTTTTTATACAACCAAGGATTCACAGAGTTATTGCCACCGATTACATCTAGTGCAACTGACCCGGGGTTAAGAGGAGCGCGCCACGCAACAATAGATTTTTACGGTAGGAAATACAAACTCATGGGAAGCATGCTACTCCACAAGCAAATGGCGATAACTGCGATAGACAAGGTATTTGCATTCTCACCGAACATTCGCCTCGAAGACCCGGCAACACAAAAAACAGGCAGGCACCTGGCAGAGTTTTGGCAACTTGACCTCGAATCAGCGCACGCGAGTCGGGAAGAGATAATGCAACTGGCCGAGAGATTGCTGATACACATAATAAAATCTGTGAAAAAACGCTGTTCAGAACAGTTGGAAAAGTTCGGGAGACGGCTAGAAATACCAGAAAGACCATTCAAGATACTGACCCATGCTCAGGCTGTCGAGAAGCTGAAAAAAATGGGCTTTCAAGTGGCTGCTGAGGAAGAAATACCATGGGATGCCGAAAAGGCACTATCAAAAAGATATAGCCAGCCATTCTGGATAACAGACTATCCAGATGGTTCAAGAGGGTTTTATGACAAGCCAGACCCACACATGCCGAGCATATTGAAGGACATGGACCTAATATATCCCGAAGCATATGGCGAGGCAATATCTGGTGGTGAACGGGTTCACACATACGAACAAGCAATCGCACAAATGAAGAAAACTGGCATAGATATGTCAGAATATGACTGGTATCTGGAAATGCTACGCTATGGTGTACCGCCATCTGCTGGTTTTGGGATGGGTGTCGAGAGGCTTACGAGATTTGTATGCGGCCTCAAGAGTGTCTGGCAAGCGGGACCGTTTGTAAAAGTGCCTGCCGTGTACTCGCCTTAGTCGCTCGCCTTAACAAATATAAATATGAGCACAAATTAATTATAAAAAGAAAGTGATTTTTAAAGGGGTAACCAAAATGTTCAGAAGAGTGAAAGAAATTTTATCTGGGAATGTTAGCGGTGAAACAAAGCTGCGCGGCTGGGTTTACAATTCCCGCAGCAGCGGCGGCATAGTTTTCATACTCCTGCGCGATGGCACAGGACTTATTCAATGCACCGTCAAAAAGGACGAGGTGCCCGAAGATGTTTTTAAGACAGCAGAGTCTTTATCGCAGGAATCGTCTATTATCGTGCATGGTGAGGTGAATAAGGACGAGAGAGCACCCGGCGGTTATGAGATAAAAGCCAAAAAAATTGAGATTGTTCACAAGGCAGAAGAATATCCAATAGCTCCTAAAGAGCATGGCGTCGAGTTTCTTCTTGACAACAGACACCTACATATACGCTCTGTTAAGATGCAGGCAATAATGCGCATAAAAGATGCTGTCATGACTGCAGCGCGCGACTGGTTCCATAAGGAAGGGTTCGTGGAGGTGACACCGCCTATAATATTAAAGCAGGCGTGCGAAGGTGGGTCAACACTCTTCAAGTTGGATTACTTTGGACATGAAGCATATCTTAGTCAATCTGCGCAGCTTCATCTAGAAGCTATGATATTTGGTCTTGAAAAGGTTTACTCTGTTACACCGTCTTTTCGCGCCGAGAAGAGCAGAACACGAAGGCACTTGACAGAATACTGGCACATAGAAGCAGAGGCTGCCTGGGCTGATTTCGAGGAGAACCTAAGAATACAAGAAGAACTGGTTTCGTATATCTGTCAGAGAGTTGCTGATGAGAGAGCAGAAGACCTCAAATTTCTTGGTCAGGACCCAAACTATCTCAAAAAAATGACAACGCCGTTCCCACGAATAACATACGACGAAGCCATAGAAATGCTCAAGAAAGACGGCTTCGATGTGTATTGGGGAATGGACTTCGGCACAGAAGAAGAAAGGCAACTTTCGACGCACTTCGACAAGCCGTTCTTCATAATGTTTTTCCCAAAACAAATCAAAGCATTCTACATGAAAGCACGCGACGAAAAAACGGTTCTGGGTGCAGACCTTATTGCCCCACAAGGATTTGGAGAGATTATCGGCGGGAGTGAGCGTGAAACAGACCACAGAACACTTGTTGAGCGACTGAAAGAAGAAGGGGAGAAGATAGAAAACTATCAATGGTATTTGGACCTGAGAAAATATGGCTCTGTTCCGCACTCTGGTTTTGGTCTTGGCACAGAGCGACTAGTAAGATGGATATGTAAAACAGAACACATAAGGGATGTTATACCATTCCCAAGAACGCCAAACCGATTTTATCCTTGATGCACACACTTATGTTTGACATTATCCTCAGACCCGCACGAGCCCAAGGTCTAACGACGTGGTAGCATGGAAAGAACATATGCCAAAAATGTGAAACCTGGAAAGATTAGCGTAGCTGGTTGGGTCGAGGAAACCCGAAAGCTCGGTGGGTTGGTTTTTCTGAAACTAAGGGATATGACAGGTTATATACAAATTACGTTGCCAAAGAAAAAGGTTTCTGAAAATGTTTTCAAAATCGCGTCGTCGCTAACAAAAGAGTCTGTTGTGTCTGTCGATGGTGAAGCAGTAGTTAACAAAGAGGCGCCGGGTGGAATAGAAATAATACCATCTGCTATAAAAGTCATATCAACAGCAAAGCCTTTGCCAATCGAATTCCTTGGGAAGGTTGACACGACATTTGACAAGCTTCTTGACTATCGCCCGTTAAGCTTGCGCACGAGGAAGAATCAGGCGATATTTAAAATACAGTCCACCATAATTCATGGCTTCATAGAATATCTTGACAAGAAAGGTTTTCTTCAGATATTCACACCGTGTATTCTCGGAGCTGCATCAGAAGGAGGCGCAGAAGTTTTTTCAGTTGATTACTATAAAAAACGTGCATTCCTGAGACAGGACCCTCAACTGCACCGCCAACTTGCTATAGCAGCGGGTCTGGAAAAGATATATGAAGTTGGCGCGTCTTGGCGCGCTGAAATGTCGCACACAACAAGGCATTTATCAGAGCATCGTGTTCTGGCTGCAGAAATGGCATTTATCAAGGACGAGTATGATGTGATTAAGATAGAAGAAGAGATGGTTTTACACTGCCTGAAAAAAATAAAAAATGAATGTGCAGACGAGTTAGAAATATTTGACACGAAGATAGAAATACCTGAGAAAATACCTGTCCTCAAGTTTCCTGAAGTTTACGATATTCTGGAAGGGATGGGAAAAATAGTGAAGCGTGGGGAAGAATATGATACAGAAGCCGAAGAGCTGTTGTGGAAGTGGGTAAAGGAAAAATACAAAACAGACTTGTTCTTTGTAAACAGGTTCCCGTCAGCTGCAAAACCCTTCTATGTTATGAAATATGATGAAGAGCCTGAATGGGCTAGAAGTGTTGACCTACTCTATCGGGGCGTTGAATTATCGTCCGGTGGCCAGCGTGAGCATCGTTATGATAAAATCATAGAACAGGCAAAGGAAAAACGAATTCCGCTTGAATCAATAAAGTGGTTTGCCGAGTTTTTCCAGTATGGTGTTCCACCACACGGTGGGTTTGCCATAGGTATAGAACGCATGACCAAGCAGCTGCTTGGCCTCGCAAACATAAGAGAAGCTACCCTGTTCCCACGCGACACTGAACGATTGTTGCCTTGAATAAGTTCCTTAGAAAATTCTCCTCAAAAAATTCTTTTTATTTCTATCCGTATATTATTCATAGAGTGTTAATAGATCAAGGGCCCGTGGCTCAGCTAACGCTTTCCGCTACGCACAAGGCGTTGACGGAAAAGTCTGGAATGGATAGAGCGTCTGGCTTCGGACCACTCATTTTCGCCTGTGCGAAAAGCGCAGACGAAAATGGGGAGGAGACCAGAAGGTCGAGGGTTCAAATCCCTCCGGGCTCATACAGCAAAAGTGATAGCATGCTTCTCAAGATTTACGAATCGCTGCTAAAACATTTTGGTCCACAACATTGGTGGCCCATTAATGATAAAACCAATCCAACATATGAGATATGCGTAGGTGCGATACTGACTCAGAACACTGCATGGGCAAATGTTGAGAAAGCTTTGAACAACTTGATAAAATCAAATGCTATCGACCCAAGAAAAATATTGGCAATGCCTGATGAAAAACTCAAAAAACTCATAAGGCCGGCCGGATTTTTCAATCAGAAGGCTGAGCGCCTAAAGGCGTTCACCAGATTTTTTCTGACGAACCCAAAACCAACAAGAGAGCAACTGCTCGCTCTCAAAGGTATTGGGCCTGAAACAGCCGACTCCATACTGCTCTATGCGTTCAACAAACCATATTTCGTGATAGATGCATACACGAAGCGCGTCTTCAGTCGATTGGGACTGATAAAAGAAACGCAATATGAAGAACTGCAAAAATTCTTTGAGCAAAATCTGCCGAAAAAAGTCAGCCTCTACAAAGAATATCATGCGCTCATTGTCGAGTTAGCAAAAAAATATTGTGGAAAAATACCTCGGTGCGACAAATGTCCTTTAAAAAACATTTGTAAATATGACTTAAATAGCTGAAGAAGTGATATAAATGTCGCTGAAATGTATAATATTTGACCTTTCGAAAACGCTTGTCGAAAATACCAAGACCTTTATGAACTCCAAGGCCGAAAGAAACATGAGATATTTAGAAGCGGCCGGAATAAAAGTAGATAAAAAAGAGCTGGAAGAAGCAATCAAAAAAACTCGAAAAGAAATAGACAACACGCATGGGACGACAAAAAGATTCGAGCGCGCTACCTATTATAAGATTCTTTTCAAGTATCTAAATAAGCATTTGGACAATAAAACACTAGATAAAATATACAATATCTATACAGTAGAATGTCTTGATGACATGAAACTTCTTCCCGCTGCCCTCGAAATACTCGACCATTGCAAAAGACTGGGACTAAAACTTATTTTGATAACAAACGGCCGAAAGGATATAACAGATGCGATACTGGAAAAATTCGGACTTGATAAATATTTTGACTATGTCATAACATCATTCGAATTCGGCTATGAAAAATCCACACTCGAGCCATTCAAGCATGTTCTCGAAAAGTTTGGCCTTCAGCCAAAGGAATGTCTTGTGGTGGGGGACAGACTGGACGAAGACATAGCAGCTAAGAGAATTGGCATGCTTACAGTCTGGATTGAAAGGAATGACAACAAAGTTCTGGGAGAGCCGGAAGAACCAGATTTTACCATACAAAGTCTTATCGAGCTTAAAGAGATAATAGACAAGCTCTCGAAGTAAGAGTAAAGTTTATAAAAACTTTCTGCCGAAGTTTTAAACACGGTGCGAGATAAACGCTCCTGTAGTCTAGTCCGGTCAAGGATACGAGCCTCTCGTTTTTGGTAGCTGAAACCAAAAAAAGAAAGCTCGGGACCCGGGTTCAAATCCCGGCGGGAGCACTATTTTATTCTGTAATTTAGCGTCATTCTATAATTTAGCACTGATGAGTAGATATTTAAATTTACCTTTATAAAGATACAAACATGGTGGAAATTACTGGAATTTATATTGGCTCAGATAAGAACTTACACATCTTTTCAAGACCTGGAACAAAAATTGGGGTAAACAAAATAGGGAAAAAAGTCTTACATGCCACCGAAGAGCTAGGTTTAGGAAAATTAAAATACAAACCATGTAAAAACTATTCGTGTTCTATTCTTCAGCAAAAAGACAATAAAATAATAATAGATATTTTAGCCGCGTACAACCATGCATATATATTTGATCCTGTCAACACAGATGCTAATATATTGAAAAAACTATTATATCATTTTTGTCCGGGCTTGAATACCAAAAATATAAAATCTTATGTAGAATTGACCGGAATAACCAAAACTAAAGAAGATAAAATAAAAATTGGTTTTCGTCCAGACGGAGAAGATAATGCTAAAAACGCAGCAAAACAGGTAGGTCTAATAATATCAGACCTGATGAAAGGTGTGTCTCAAAATCCGAATGACCAGATTTTAAAGGTTACCAACAACGAATGCCGGATATCAGAGCATACTGATACACTAGTAGACGCTACTGCTAACCCAACAGGTATTATAGATATTTCATTTCCTTATGACAAAAAATTAAGAGACATATTATACACTAACATGTTCTGGCCCCGTTACCCTGAATTATGAGTTCTTTTCTAATCCCCGAGAAAACCATTTATATCTCTTCTGCGTTAAAAATAATCATGGTGTCCGGCATCATAGAGTGGCTGACCAATAACTATGGAGAATATGAACAGCGCGAGAAGTGGGACAGGATAGCTGACCAGTGGTATGAGTTCAGACACTATCCGCTACCTGAGGTGAAAGAATTCGCCTTGTTCATCGGGAAACAACCCGTTCCTCCCTGGCCACTGAAGAAGAATGTGCTTGATATAGGTGCTGGCGCTGGCCGAAATCTTCTGCCGTTCAAAAATCATCATCTGTTTGCTTTGGATTTTTCTGGCGAAATGCTCAAACAGGTCAAAAGATATTCAAAAAAATTCGACCTAGATACAACTATCATCGAAGGCTCTGCAACAGCCCTGCCGCTTAAGGATGACTTTTTCGACGTTGTGTTGTGCATCGCAACTCTTCACTGTGTCGAAACAAGAAAAGAACGATTGGAATGTCTCAAGGAAATGAAACGCGTTATGAGGCCCGGTGCGTTCGCACTGATAAGTGTCTGGAATCGCTGGCAGTGGAGATTTTTCCCGAGAAACATATTTCTATCTGATGTTTATATTCCGTGGCACAGAAGGAAAGAGCACATAAAGCGATTCTACCATCTATTCAGTTACGGCGAGCTAGAAAATCTGGTGAAAAAAGCCGGACTTGAAGTCATAAAAACATATCCCGAGTTCAAGTATAGCGGCATCAAGAACTTCTCTGAGAACATTTTCGCTGTCGTAAAGAAGCCTCTTTAGAATTCTTAAGAGTAGAAAATAAAAGGAAACCGAGCCACTTGCGTGCTTTTATTTCTTGCGCTAACGGGCTACTGAAAAATCTTTTTAAATATTGTCCGAAATAATCTTCTACTGGAAAGCGGAGGTACCCAAGTCTGGTCAACCGGGCCTTTTTAGAAAAAGGTGTGGTACAGAAAAAGGGGCTAGGCTTAGGTTTGATGACCTAAGAGCAAAGCCCAGAAGCAAATGAGAAACCTAGTAGCTTAGTGCTTTCGCCAGTTCAAATCTGGCCCTCCGCATTCAAAGGCACCATTCAAAAGCATTGAGGTTTTGTCTCTAATGATACGAAAGGCTGTTGTTGGTATTGTTTTTAACGGCGAGCGCTTTCTTGTTCTACACCGCACTCTTGGCTGGTCTGGTTGGGAATTTCCGAAGGGTGGTGTTAACGCCGGTGAAACAGAAAAAGAGGCCGTGCTGAGAGAGGTCAAGGAAGAGACAGGGCTGGATGCAAAGATAACAAAAAAACTACCTCTTATTATAAGATATGATTATCCGGATGATTATAGAAAAAAATATGGAGCAGACAAAACAGAGCAAAGCGTTTTCCTTCTAAGAGCCAACGGAAAAATAAAACTATCGGAAGAGCATGATGATTACAAATGGCTCAGCTATGAAGAAGCAAGAAATATTCTGAAATACGACGACCAAAAAAAAGCACTTGATGCAGCATTGGGGGCAATAAAAGATGATACCGGTAAAGATAAGAGAAATACAAAATAGAGACGCAAAGCAGGTCGCAAAGATGCTACAAAAAGAGTTCGGTGATGACTACAAGCCTTTCCACTTTACTGAATCGTGGCTACTGGAAAAGATAGCATATCCAAATGATTTGTTTCTCGTGGTTGAGAAAAATAACAAGAAAAAAGGCGAAAACATAATCGGAGTCATTAGAGCATGTCTTGTCGATATTGACCTTGCAGAGCTTCGAAACATTGTCGTTCATGAAGAGTATCGCGGCAATAACATAGCAGAAAGACTGATAAAACAAATGCTCGCGCTTTTAAAGAAGAAAGGCATGCGTAAGGTCATAGTAAGAACCAAGGCAGAGAATAAGCCAGCACTATCTTTGTTCCGCAAGTTGGGATTTAAGAAAGAAGGCTACTTTCTCGAGCATTTCCGACGCGGCGTTGACATTGTTCAGATGTATAAATTCCTGGAGTGATTTCTGAAATAATACCACCATCTAAGCATAACACTAGATTTTCTGCGACGCAAAGAATAAAAAGCATAACATAACTATCTATGTTATCTGTGCTGCATAAAAGCATATTGTGGAGGTTTTTCAGATGAAAAGACATGTTGTCTGGTTTAACGAGGTAAGAAACAAAGATGTTGGCCTTGTTGGTGGTAAAGTCGCCTCTTTGGGCGAGATGATTCAAAAAGTCAAAGTACCTGTTCCTGACGGTTTTGCTGTAACAGCTGATGCTTATAAATACTTCATAAGGGAGAATGGCCTTGACAAAATCATCAAGAAAGAGCTAAAAAATCTGAACGTACACGATATCAAGCAGCTTCAGAAAGCCGGCAAAAAAATAAGGCAAGACATCCTGAAGGCTAAACTACCGGAAGACCTGAAAAAGAATATAATGAACCACTTCAAGAAGATGCAAAAGAAATACGGAAAAAATCTCAGGGTTGCTGTTCGCTCGTCTGCGACAGCAGAAGACCTGCCTGACGCGTCATTCGCCGGGCAGCAAGAATCATACATGAATGTAACTGAAAAGGATTTGCTGGAAAAGGTAAAAGCCTGCTTTGCGTCCTTGTTCACAGACAGGGCAATATCTTATAGAGAAGACAAAAAATTTGACCACTTTTCTGTTTATCTTTCTGTCGGTGTGCAAAAGATGGTTGATTCTCAGGCAGCTGGTGTTATGTTCACATTAGACCCTGATACAGGATTTGAAAACACAGTTGTCATAAATGGCTCTTGGGGTCTTGGAGACTATGTTGTCCAAGGAAAGGTTACACCTGATGAATATTATGTATTCAAGCCGACACTGGGCATACTGAAAAAGAAACTTGGCTCAAAAAGAATTATGGAAGTACGCGCTGGCAAATCGGGTGTAAAGAAAAAGATTGTACCAAAGACTAAGCAAAACATGTTTGTTCTAACTGATAAAGAGGTACAGACGCTGGCAGAATACGCTAAAAAAATAGAAGACCACTATGGAAGACCGATGGACATAGAATGGGCAAAAGATGCCAATGGCCTTTATATTCTACAGGCAAGACCAGAAACAGTACAATCGCTTAAAAAGAAGAATATTCTCGAAACCTACAAGCTTCAACAGAAATCAAGGATTCTCGTGCAAGGGCAGGCAATCGGCCGAAAGATTGGCGTGGGAAAAGCAAACATAATAAAAAATGTCTCTGGGATAAGAAACTTTAAGAAGGGCCAAGTTCTTGTGACAGAGATAACAGACCCCGACTGGGAACCGATAATGAAAATAGCGTCTGCCATCGTGACAGAAAAAGGTGGTAGGACTAGCCACGCGGCTATTGTATCAAGAGAATTGGGAATACCTGCAGTCATCGGAGCTGAGGGTGCTACCAAAAAAATAAAGCAAGGTCAACCGGTTACGGTAGATTGCACAAAAGACCCAGGAACGGTCTGGTCAGGTGCACTAAAATACAAGATAGAAAAAAGAAGCATAGAAAAACTTCCAAAAACCAAAACAGATGTTCTAGTTAATATAGGAATACCTGAAGAGGCGTTAGAAGCCTCACGTCTGCCTGTTGACGGTGTTGGGCTTGCCCGTGAAGAGTTTATAATAAACTCGTACATAGGAGAACATCCCTTGGCAATGATAGAGCAAGGACGCGAGGATGAATTCATTGAAAAACTCGCAACAGGCGTAGCAGAGTTGGTGGCTCCCTTCTACCCAAGACCTGTTATAGTCAGGTTGTCTGACTTCAAGTCAAATGAGTACGCAAACCTTAAAGGTGGAAAAAAATTTGAGCCTGAGGAAAACAATCCGATGATTGGCTGGCGCGGGGCATCGAGATACACAGACCCCGCATTTGAGCAAGCGTTCCGCCTTGAATGCAGAGCGCTTAAAAAGGTGCGCGACGAAATGGGCCTCACAAATATGATAGTAATGATACCTTTCTGCCGAACACTTGAAGAAGCGAAAAAAACAATTAGAATAATGGCAAGTGAAGGGCTTCGAAGAGGCAAGAACGGCCTAAAGATTTTTGTCATGGCTGAGATACCGTCTAACATCGTTTTGGCTGACAAATTCTCTCAATACTTTGATGGTTTTTCCATTGGCTCTAATGACTTGACACAGCTAACGCTGGGCATAGACAGGGACTCCGAAAAGCTCGCGGGCACCGCAGACGAAAGAAATCTAGCTGTGACGAGACTTGTAGAACAGCTCATTGCAACTGCCCACAAGTACAAAAGAAAGGTCGGCATATGTGGCCAGGCACCATCAGACTTCCCAGAATTTGTCGAATTCTTAGTAAAAAATAAAATAGATTCCATATCAGTAAATCCAGATGTCGCCGTAAAAACAAAGCTCATGGTCGCAAAGGTGGAGAAAAGATTAAGA